>JANYLL010000241.1 GCA_025357895.1 Ignavibacteriota bacterium | reverse complement strand
CAGATGAATATGCCCGGCGGCAGCATTATTGTTACTCTTGAGCCACAATTATATGGAGATAGTTTAAAATTTAAAGGACCTTCACCTTTTACTGTTCTAAGCTTTAATCGTATCCGATTTATAGATAAAGATCATAATTATCCAATGAACAATGTCTCTGCTAACGGACTTCCCAGTGGGACAATAATTTTCAGAAAAAATTAAAAGAATTCTTTGTGAATATTTTTTGCGGCAGTTTCGACATCATTCTCCGACACTACAAAACTTATTGCATTTTCCGAACCGCCATATGAGATCATTTCGCAATTTATCTGCTTAAGTGAATTGAAGAGCTTTGCGGCAATGCCGGGGTTATATCGCAAACCTTGTCCCACTAATGTGAGAAGCGCATGGTGATGAGAGAACTCCAATTTGGAAACTTTATCGATCTCTTCATGAAGCTCTGAATATTTATCTGTTGCTTCGATCGCCAGTAAAATATCGTCAAATGATACGCTCGTAGCCAGCGGCACGATGTTTTTTGTTCTCAGAGCATTAAAAACAATTGGCAGCGTGCTGCATTGGGGTACCATCGCATTTGCAGATGCTTTTGCGAGAATAATATTACGCTTGATCGCAATACCTGCAACGACGATATCTTCTGTTGGGCGAGTGAGAATTGTCGTTCCTTTTTTCTCCGGTTCTTTTGCAGAAAGTACCCGGACTGGGATGCCTGCTTCGACAGCAGGACCGATTGTTTCCGGGTGAAGAACCTTTGCTCCGAAATATGCCATTGTGCTCGCGTCAACAAATGAAATAAATGGCTGTGCATAAGCGTGGGGTACGATTCGCGGATCACACGTATAGATACCTGCTACATCTGTCCAGATCTGAATTTCTTGCGCATTCAGAGCAACACCCATAATAGTAGCAGAAAAATCAGAACCACCGCGTCCTATTGTTGTTGTCTCACCCCTCTTCGTTGAACCAATGAAGCCCTGTGTTACTCCGATCGCTCCCGAGGTTAATCTCTTTCCAATTAATTTCATTTGTTTTGCTATCTCATTTACTTGCGGTCGTGCGGAGCAAAATTGGGAGTCGGTCAGAAAAAATTCGCGGGCATCAAAGAGATGCACAGTTACTTGTCGATCATCAAGATCTTCGCGGAGGGCATGAGAGAAGATCACTGTCGAAGCCCGTTCTCCGGCAGAAAGCAACTTATCTTTCATCTTCGGAGTAAGTTCTCCCAGAAGTTCAACTCCGCGAACCAATGTACGAAGTTCACGCCAAATATATCGCAAAGCAAGAGAAGCTTCTTGTTCACTTCTCAATGAAAGATGAAGATCGTGGAGTATGCCGAAGTGTCTTTGGTCAAGATCGCTGATCGCTTTATGCGCTTGTTCGATCTTGCCGAGAAGTGAAAGCTCACCAATGCGGATGAGTGCATTTGTCACTCCCGCACAAGCCGAAAGTACAACAAGCGAACGTATGCCGCGTTTTATACCATGCTTTTTAACGATTGTAATGGCGCGACGCATCGCATCGGCATCTTGTACCGACGTACCGCCGAATTTTTGTATGACGATTTTAGACAATGGTGAAGTTATTTATCAAGCCACACCCACTTTAAATCAATTCTATTCATAGGATCAAGAGGATTATCTCTGACCCAAGGTTGCAAGAGGCGATAATGTTCTTCGTAAAACAAGGGAATTGCCGGAGATTCATAAGCCATGATATTTTCTGCTTTTGCATAAAGTTTATCGCGCTCCGTTTCATCAGTTGTTGCAAGCGCTTGTTCAAAATATTTATTGAAGTCATTATTATTCCAACGGGTACTATTAGGATAGCTTTTCATATCTGCACTCGGAGGTACAAGTTTTCCGTATTGAAGATTCAGGAAATTTTCTACTTCCGGGTAGTCAGCGTACCAGCGTGTCACCCAAACATCGAGCTTTCCGTCTTCGGATTGGTCAATAAGTTGCGCTGCCTGCATAACATGCAGATCAACCTTCGCTCCAAGAATTGATTGCCACATACTTTGCACTGCATTCGCGATCTGCATCGGCCGTGGTTCATTATAGACTGAAATCGTGATAGTAAGTTCTTTACCTCCATCGCCATAACCTGATTGTTTTAACCAGTAGCGAGCGCTATCGGGATTGAATGCAATTCCGTGTACGTCATTGATCGGATATTTCGAAAAACCTGGAGGTACGATGCCATTCTCAGCAGGTCCATGAGGAGCATTTTTTAAAACATATTTTACGATCTGTCCACGATCAATCGCAAAACTCATTGCACGACGCAACGCTAAGTTTGAGTATTGCGTACTCGTACAGAGGATATCTATAAAATAGCTATTCATCGCCGTCACATGCTGCAATTGATATTTCTTTTCATATTGCGTCATAAGCTTTTTATCCGGAGTGACGACATTCTGGAATATTTCAGTGGGAAGAGTAAAATCTTCATCGAGAACGCCGCGTTCGAAATTTGCAAAGAGAGTTTTATCATCTTTTATAAAAGTATATTTTACCTCATCAAGGAGTGGGAGTTTGTTACCAGCATTGTCTAATTGCCAATACTTAGGATTGCGTTTTAAAATAATTTCTTCATCGGGCTTCCAGCGGTCAAAGATGAACGCCCCTGTTCCTACCGGATGCTGAAAGAAATCCTTGCCGTATTTTTCAACGGCTTCTTTTGCAACGATAAATCCGAAGCTCGTAGCAAGGTGCTCTAAGAAAGGAGCATAAGGTTTCGTAAGCCTTATAAGGAACGTTGAATCGTTCATTACCTGGAAGCCGGTAACTTCCTTTATGTTTTTACCAAGCTTTGAAAGCGAATCACGGATAAAATAATCATCAGCACCTTCAACGATGGACTGATACACCCAAAAGCCAATCGTAAGCGTTTTAGAATCGCACACGCGCTCGAATGAATATTTGGCATCCTGTGCAATAAATTTTCTTCCTTTGCCTTCGGTAAAGCAGGGATCGTCGTGGAAATATGCATCATTGCGAAGATGAAAAATATAGGTCAAGCCGTCGGGTGAGATCTCCCAACTTCGTGCAAGTTCCGGCACAAGATCAAGTTTGCTGTCATTATCAACGAGACGATCATAGATATTGGTAGCAATATCATCCTCAACTTTACTATTCATCCTCACAGGATCAAGGCTCGATGGATTGCCGCGAATCTCATTGATAGTATATCGGCCCCCAAACTTCTTGCTGCCTTTTGCCGGGCGCATCTGAGCTGCTTCTTCTTTTTTGCAGCCTGATAGCGCAGAGAGAATAGATATAACTAAAACAAATGCAATAATTCTTGAGGGAATATTCATAATTAAAAGAATGAGAAAATATCTCAGCTTTTAACCAAGAATATGCAGAAGAAGTCGCAGAAAATTTTGGAGGTAATTATTAAGAAGTGGTGGTCAGAGAGGGAATTGAACCCCCGACACAAGGATTTTCAGTCCTTTGCTCTACCAACTGAGCTATCTGACCCACAAATGCGATTGCCTTAACACGGAACATGGCGGGGGTAGTTTCCGCTTTGATAATATTCCTTTATGTTGAAGTCTTCTTTCTCCTTGAGTTGTTCTAACTCGACGTTTTTATTTTATAGAGAAAATTCTGCGCGTGAAAAGCTACACCTTAATTATTTTTATTTTTCTTAGTCTTATCTCCTTACCATCATTCGGTCAGACAGGATTATTGCGAAAAGGGGTTCTTACGCCTGATACTATTTCGAAGTCTACCACTCCTGCAGCTTCTCCTAAACGCGGTGCAACAAATTCGAATTGGAGCTTTCTCTCGCTCGACGCCTGCGGAATTGAAACTTACCTTAAAGAACATCCTACTTATGACGGGCGAGGCACCATTATAGCCATATTAGATGACGGTGTTGATCCAGGTATTGCAGGATTACTCGAAACTTCCGAAGGGAAGAAGAAAATAATTGATGTACAGGATTTTGCGGGAACAGGTGATCTTTACTGGCAGTCTGCATACAAAGAAGGAGATAAATTGACGTTAAACGGTAAGACGGTTCTTACAGGGTTTGATAGAGTGCAAGTAAAGGCATTCGACGGCAATTATTTTTTTACAACACTTTCGGAGTATAGATTTCAGAATGGGTTGGGCGATCTGAATTTCAATGAGAAGAAAAATGATAATTTCGGGATAGTTATTTTTCAGGATGCCAGGGATCATTGGCTTGCAATTGTTGATGGTGATGCAGATGGTTCAGTTGCAGATGAAAAAATACTTGCAAATTATAAAGAAAATCAGGATGTCTTTCGTTTTCGCTCTTCTGCTCATGACGAAGAGAACGACGGAAGATTCCTAACGGGTGCAGTAAACATCTTTCCAGATGAAAAAAGAATAAACCTGTATTTTGCTGATGGCGGACATGGCACTCATGTAGCTGGTATTGCAGGAGGAAATAGAATAGACGGACAGACAGGCTTCAATGGCGTAGCTCCCGGCGCGCAGATGATCGCGTTGAAATTTGCCGATAACACCATGGATGGAGTTACCGTCAGCGGTTCGATGAAGCGTGCGTATGAATACCTTGTTAAAGTTGCGCAAGAAACGGGTAAGCCGGTAATCGCTAATATGAGTTTTGGAATTGGTTCTGAACTTGAAGGACAGAGCGTGATGGACGAATGGCTCGATTCTTTGCTTGATGCGCATCCTGAGGTCACGGTATGCATTTCTGCAGGCAATGATGGTCCCGGAATCTCGAATATTGGTTTGCCGGGTTCGGCGCGTACAGTAATAACAAGTGGAGCCGCTCTTCCTGATGATACAGGCAGGGATTTATATGGATTGAAAATCTCTCATCCGATTATCTGGGATTTTTCTTCACGCGGTGGTGAACTTGCAAAGCCGGATATCATAAGTCCCGGAACAGCGATCAGTACTGTCCCTGATTATGTAACAGGGGATAGATATAACGGTACATCAATGTCCTCGCCATATACGACAGGTTGCTGTGCAATTCTAATATCCGGTATGAAGCAGATGTTTCCGGATTACCGACCAAATGCAAATGACGTAAAACGTGCTTTGCAAATGGGCGCGACACCCTTTGCAAATATGACCCTTCTCGATCAAGGGGCAGGCATGATCAATGTTCCTAACGCATTTGATTATCTTCGGACTTGGCATCTGAAAAATTTTCATCCTCATCAATATCTCATCTCCGTACCTGTTCCAAGCAGCGTGAAAAAGGGTACTGCTGCATTTTATCGTAATGGTATTTACCCCAAGAATGGAGAACGGACAGCTTTTACTATTTTACCATTTGAATCATCAGAGCCAAAAACCAGAGATCGATTATTACGTTTTAACGCTTTTGATCTCCGTTCTACAGCGCCTTGGCTTGAGCCGGTTCAAGCAAGTGTTTATCGGCGCGGTGAAGGTACTTTCCAGGTTTTAGTAAACTATGATCCAAAACAATTACAAAAGCCCGGACTGTATTGTGCAAAAATTCTTGGGTTCGCGAAAGGCTCAGCAAATTCATCTACACCTGAATTTGAGTTATGGAACACCGTCGTGATCCCACATTATCTTTCGCCTGAAAATCTTTTCAGATCTGAGATCAAAGATATGAAGGTGCGCGGAGGAAAATTAGCCCGCGAATTTTTTATGATTCCTGCCGGTGCGAAATCTGTAAAAATTTCTCTAAGCTCACGCGACCTTGCTACAAACATTGATGCGACCATTATCAATAATGACGGCAGGACATTCTCGTATGTTCATCTTAAGCCCGGTAATAAAGATGAATCATCACGCACTATTACCGGTGACGATATCGAACAAGGTGTTTGGGAGATAATTGTTAAACGTGGACTTGGTTCGGATGATGAAGCGGAATCATCCGTCGATCTAAAAGTTGATGCAATACTCCTTGAGGTAAAACAAGAATGGTTGTCTCTTCCTTCGAAAGGGAAAGTATCCGGAAAAATTAGAATTACAAACTCTGGCGCTTCTGATCTTCTATTTGAGTCTGCACGAATCGATGTGATCGGCTACGACCGTTATATTGATACACTTATTGGAGAAGGTGATACGTATCTCTATAAGTTCAATGCTCGTCCGGGAGAAACGGAGATCGAGTTTAATTGCTCACTTTCACGTGAAGACTATAATCTCTTTACTGACATTGCATTTCAAATTCTCAAACCTGATGAGTCTGCTGCTGTTAATGCAGGATTTGATCTTCGTGACTGTCATATTAAAATGGCATTTCCAAAAAATGATACCCTCACTGCGTATACTCTCAAATTTCGCGGCGGTCTTGCCGATCCGCAGAAGCCGCATTCATTCAGGTTACTTATCCGTGAACGCCGCGAACTTGAATCAAAAAATAAATATGATGCCATTTTATGCAATGTATCGCCATCTTCAAAACTTCTTTCTCCTGCTCAGACAGAGTACTTTACTGTTTCACCAAAAGATGATATTCCTGAATTGACAGGAGGGTATAAATACTTCGGAGATCTTGTTTTTCATTTGGCATCCGAAAGTATAAAAATACCTGTATCATTTACAAACTAAATTAAGTTAATTTTACATAAAATATAAAAATTGTGCCCAACGAAAAATCTACTAATTCCGGAAAATCAAAAGGGGAAGAAGATAATTGGCTTAAATCCTTGGGACCAGGTCTTATTACAGGTGCATCCGATGACGATCCGAGCGGTATAGGTACTTATTCTCAAGTCGGTGCACAAGGCGGCATGGGCATGTTATGGACGATCATCTATAGTTTTCCGATGATGGTCGCAATTCAGCTTGTCAGTGCACAGATCGGCAGGGTAACCGGCACCGGAATTGCAGGGAATATGAGAAAATATTATCCTCGTTGGGTGATGTTTACTCTTGTATTACTGATGCTCTGTGCAAATATCATCAATATCGGTGCTGATATTGCAGCAATGGGAGAGGCTGCCAATTTAGTGTTGGGTGGTAATATGATTATCTATGCTGTAATTCTTACTTTGATGAGTGTTACGTTGCAAGTATTGATCCCTTATGCGAAGTACGTCCTTATTCTCAAATGGCTTTGTTTGGTTCTTTTTACGTATGTAGCAGTAGTGTTCTCCGTGAATGTGCCATGGCTTGAGGCAATCAAGAATTCACTTCTTCCGACGATCACCATAGATGCGACAAATATCACTATGATCATTGCTGTTCTCGGTACAACAATAAGCCCATATCTTTTCTTTTGGCAAGCTTCTGAAGAGGTTGAAGAAGAAGAGGATAATCCGGATGAACATCCATTAAAGCAAGCGCCGGAGGAAGCCACGAAACAATTTTCGCGAATACGTAAGGACACGGTAATTGGAATGGCGTTTTCTAATCTTATTGCCTTTTTTATAATGCTTTGCGCTGCAGTGACGCTGCACATGAATGGCAAAACAGACATTCAAAGTGCCTCTCAAGCTGCAGAAGCTTTGCGTCCTATTGCCGGAAATCTGACGTTTAGTCTTTTTGCAATAGGAATCATTGGTACAGGGCTTCTTGCTTTACCAGTACTTGCCGGCTCAGCAGCGTATGCCGTATCTGAAATGTTTTTGCTTCCGATGGGATTGAATAAAAAACCAAAAGATGCAAAAAAATTCTATGGTCTTATTACAGGTATTACGGTTATTGGGATGCTGATAATTTTTATCGGCATCAATCCGATTAAAGCGCTTTTTTGGTCCGCTGTAATTAATGGAGTTGTTGCAGTTCCGATCATGATACTTATGATGCTGATGGGAAGAAATGAAAAGGTCATGGGGAAATTTACTCTTACTACCAGAACAACGATCATAGGCTGGATCTCGACTATTATTATGTTTGCAGCTGCAGTGGCGATGTTCCTCACGTTGTGAATCCAGAGCTATTATGTAGTATTTTATTTTTTTTCCATGAAATATGAAGAACAAAAGAGCAATTTAATCCGCTGAATCGTGGTTAAGGCGTTTCCTATTCGTATTTTTGCATTCCTATACTTATAATTATATATTTCCATGAGCGTTTTAGTAGATAAAAATACAAAGCTTTTAGTGCAGGGTATCACCGGTGGTGAGGGGACTTTCCATACTCAGCAGATGATCGAATACGGCACGAACGTTGTCGGCGGCGTCACGCCAGGTAAAGGGGGCACGACACATATTGGAGTGCCGGTATTTAATACCGTTGCTGAAGCAGTTACAAAGACAGGTGCTAATGCTACGTGCATTTTTGTACCGCCTCCTTTTGCAGCCGACGCTATTCTTGAAGCCGAAGCGGCGGGAGTTGCACTTATTGTATGCATTACCGAAGGAATTCCGGTTCGCGATATGATTCCTGTTTATGAAGTGATCAGAAACTCCAAAACTCATCTTATCGGACCAAATTGTCCCGGTGTTATTTCTCCCGGAAAAGCAAAGATCGGCATTATGCCGGGGTTTATTCATAAAGAAGGAAGAGTGGGTATTATATCCCGTTCAGGCACATTAACGTACGAAGCAGTAAAGCAAGTGGTTGATGCCGGTATGGGGCAATCCACTGCCATAGGGATAGGCGGGGATCCTATTATCGGAACACGATTTATCGATGCGATCAAATTATTTCAGGATGATCCTGAGACCGATGCTATTATTATGATCGGTGAGATCGGCGGAACAGCCGAAGAGGAAGCAGCACATTACATAAAGGAGAAAGTAACAAAGCCTGTGATCGGATTTATTGCAGGTCGTACTGCGCCTCCGGGACGTCGTATGGGACATGCAGGTGCAATTATTTCAGGAGGAAAAGGTACGGCTGAAGAAAAAATGACTACAATGAAAGAATGCGGTATCCATGTTGTTGAATCGCCTGCTGTCATTGGCGAAACAGTTGCGAAAGTATTGGCAGCAATGAAAACGTCTAAGAATTAAAAGGAATGACCGAAGGTGAACAGATTACGGTAAACGATTTTCTTGCAAGCCGCAAAGATAATCAGGGCTCAATCGTGATAGATGTTCGTGATGAAGATAGATGGGAAGAAGGACATATTCCGGGAGCGATCCATATTCATAAAACGAAAGTTGAAGATGAGATCACAGAAAAAGTCCCTGATAAGAATGCTGAAATTTACTGCCACTGCGGCGGCGGTCAAAGCGGACCGAAGGTAGCAGCGATTCTGAATGCTATGGGATATAAAAATGCTAAAGCAATTCAAGGTGGTTTTCGGGCTTATAGCGCAAGCGGAGCACCTATTAAGAAATGAGATAAAATGAATTTATATTTTGCTACGACTAATTACTAACGACTACCAATATGGCTATCGAAAAAACACTTTGTATTCTAAAGCCCGATGCTGTAAAAGCAGGGAATATCGGAAATATTATCGCGCATATTCAAAAAGAGGGATTTAAGATTCAGGCGATGAAACTTGCGCGCCTATCAGATCGCAGCGCAGGAAAATTTTATGAAGTTCATAAAGAACGTCCGTTTTACGGAAGCCTTGTGGAATTCATGTCAAGCGGCGCATGTGTTCCGATCGCACTCGAAAAAGAAAATGCAATTGCCGAGTGGCGCCGCGTGATCGGAGCAACCGACCCTGCTGAGGCTGCAGATGGCACGATCCGCAAACTCTATGCAACAAGCAAAGGCGAGAACGCTGTGCATGGTTCGGATTCAGTCGAGAATGGTCTTCGCGAGATCGCATTCTTTTTCACTGAAGCCGAGATTGCAGAATTAGGTCTTTAATTTTTAAACTCGTGGGGCGGACACATAGTCCGCCCGTTCCTTCCCGACGAACGACTAAAATACGTTCCACTGATATACAACTGGAATTTTCAAAAAAATACCCGAAAATAGTTTGTAACCAAATCGCATCTCAGTTGTCTTTTAAAGTATGCTGAAAGTCTTACGGCAGATCGAAACTGAGCTTTTATCCCTCAATCCATGGTGGGAATATCGCAAGGATAGATATGAGCATCCTGATGGCACTAATGGAGAGTATTACTATGTGCATACGCCTGGAGCAGTGATGATCATACCGATAACTGATGAGGGAAAACTCATTCTGGTGAGACAATTCCGTTATCTGAACCGTCTCGAATGCCTGGAGTTTATTGGCGGCGGTATTAAACCGGGCAAAAGTGCAGAAGAATCAGCGCGTGAGGAACTGCTTGAAGAGGCAGGAATTATTGCGCAAGAGCTTATTCCAATAGGCGGGTTTAATCCTATGAATGGAGTTACCGATGAAATTTGTAACATCTTTGTAGCCCTTTCGTTAAAGAAAGGTGCTGCGAATCCTGAACCCACTGAAGAATTCGAAGTCCAGGAACTTGAATATGCAAAGTTTTGTGAAATGATAAGAGAAGGCTCCATTTGGGATGGAATGACGCTCGCAGCTTTTGCCATTTTCGAGCAAAGGAAAGAAGATTTTATATAAACTACGACAGAATGAAGATATTTCTACGATTTGCTGTTCTTACCCTTGTTGTTTTTTCTATTGATTCTGTTGCATTTGCGCAGAAGGATAAGCCCGTTGCATTAAAACTTAAAGAAGGGGAAAGTTACCATGTTAAAATGACGGAGGTACTTTTTATTAAGCAGCAAACTTCTCAAGTTGATCCTGAAATGGTAGAGCCTTCTACTAGAACTTCCGTGTATAATTTTACAGAGACGATCGAAAAAATAAATCCCGATGGCTCTGCAAAAATGGCTTCGACACTCGATTCATTTACGACGCGTATCATTGTTGGAAAAATCGATGACCGCAATGAATTTTTCCGTTTTAACTCGAATAATGAGAATGATCTTCAGGCGCGTTTGAAGGATATTCGTGCATTGCCCCGCGCGCAGTTCTTAGGGCAGACACTTCGCTATACCTTAGGAGCAGATGGACTCGTAAAGAATTTTGAGAATCTTTCGGGTTTTCAACTTGGGACAATTGCACGCAGCTTTGAATATGACATGCTTCATGCGATGATGTCTTTTTCGGATTCATTACGTATTGGGCAGTTGCTTGAACAAGGATTCGGTGCTGTTGCTGCCTTTAATAACGGAAGGAACGGCACCATGGAAAGCCCTTATACTGTGGCGGAGATTCATGTTGAGCGTAAATTGACTGCCCATAGATCGGGAAATCAAATTAACTATATCGGTACATTCGATGATGTTCCTGAGAAGATCGATTATCTTGAAGGCATTGCATTCCCGATGGCACTTGAGCATTTCAAAGGCGGATGTTACGGTTCAGTAATAATGAAAGACGGAATTGTGGTAAGTGGCAGCGCAGTGGATACGGCAAAGATGGATCTGCATATTGATTCGGAAGTTATTACCAACGAGATCGTTCGCCATTTGAATTTTGAAAGGGAGCCGATAAAAGTCCTTCGCGGTACTACTGTAAAAATTAAAGAACTTGAAATGCATCACACTCCGCCAAAAGAACCAAAATTCGATGATGAATCAACTGTGAATATGACAGGCGGGCAGACAATTCCTGATTCTGTAGTATATAAGACGGCGCCGAAGAAGAAGTAAGAGTTTAATCTGTAAAATTGTATTATATTTGTAAACATGATATAATGCTATTTTGCTTATGAAAACACATACATGCGCTTTTTTTTCTAAACAATTATTCTTTGTTTTATTTTTTTTATTCTTAGCTCCGACACTCACTTTTTCGCAAGCCCCTGGCATTGAATGGCAAAAATGTTTGGGCGGTAGCCATGAGGAAGATCCTGACTACCGCTTGCAGACCATTGTTCAAACTTCCGATGGAGGATATGTAATTGCTGGTCGGACAGGATCTAACGATGATGACGTTTCCGGAAATCATCTCTGGCATGGGCTTCTCAATTATGATATATGGGTCGTCAAACTTTCAGCAGAACACACAATCAAATGGCAAAAATGTTTTGGGGGCACCGGAAGCGAAGATGTAGAATGTATTATTCAAACTTCCGATAAAGGTTATGCTATTGCCGGATATACAGGTTCAAAAAATGATGGAGATGTTTCAGGATTTCGTGATGGTGGGGACATAGACGCATGGATTATTAAACTCGATTCTTCAGGAAAACTCCAGTGGCAGAAATGCATCGGAGGCGGCAAATTCGGCAATTTCGGAAGCCAGACAACTGCGTATTCAATTATCCAGACTTTCGACGGAGGATATGCAGTTGCTGGGGGGACGAATTCAATAGACAGTGATTTTTTTGGAAAAAATCATGGCCGATTTGATGCATGGGCAGCAAAACTTGATGTGGTAGGGAATATCAAGTGGCTGGATTGCTATGGAGGAAGCAGCGGAAGCGAGGCTTTTAAATCCATAATTCAAAACTCAGATGGAAGTTATATTCTTGCAGGTTATACGAGTTCTCAGGAAGAAAGTTTTTCAAATCATGGCGGAAAATCAAACTCATTAGATGCCTACATAATCAGGATTGATTCTTTAGGCGCTATCATGCAAACTTCTGATAATAAGATATGGCAGAAATTGCTCGGCGGCATTAATGATGAAATAGCGAATTGTATCATTCATACATTTGACGGAGGATATATTTTTACCGGAAGTACTTCTTCCCATGATGGAGATGTATTTGGGAGTCATGGAAGTTACGATGTATGGGTTGTTAAACTCGATTCCGACGGAAAAATTGTGTGGCAGAAATGCCTTGGTGGTTCAAGCGCCGATGCAGCACTTTCGATAATTCAAACTTCCGATAGCGGCTATGCCATTGCAGGATATACGCTTTCAATTGACGGAGACGTCTCAGGAGGTCACGACATACTACCGGATTCTGCGGATGCCTGGGTCGTCAAGTTGAATTCTTTAGGTGTTATCCAATGGCAGAAATGCTTAGGTGGTTCAGGTATTGATGAAGGCTTTGCAATCACTCAAACCAAGGATGGTGGATATGCCTTTATCGGAAGAACTTCATCCAATAATGGTGACGTATCCGGCAATCACGGCGACTACGATATTTGGGTTGCAAAGCTTGGCGCTAAAGCGGCAGTAGAAAGCTCTTTTATCGGCAGGAGTAATTTTACATGGGTTTATCCGAATCCGTCATTAGATCAGATACATTTACAATT
>JANYLL010000218.1 GCA_025357895.1 Ignavibacteriota bacterium | reverse complement strand
AAGCTGTAATGGTTAAAAAAACAGAATCTCGTATTTTTGTATCGATGGGAATAAGCTGATTTGAGAAAGTTTTAAAGTTTCCAAATTGCCATCGCATGTAGTGTAGGCGTTTTTTTTTGGGGAGAAGGAATGTCAGGCATTACGTGCGATGGTCTGGATTTTTGATGATGAAGGTTCTTCAAACAATATAATGAACTAAGGTAGAACGTCCTGCTAAAGAGCAGGATGTTCTATTTTAAATAATTTTTAGCACAGTTTTATCCACTCTCACATAGAGTAAACGTAACACCGTTTGCTCAGACCAGGAGCAGAAAATTTTCTCTATTTAAGCGCGATGTATGGTATTGCCAGTTTATGCTAAGCACTTGTGCTATCGCTTTTTTCAACGTCTCAATGTCGTTGGGTTTTCTTATATAAATATTTGCACCCTTTAGGAATGCCTTTTCAATATCATCCTCTGATCCGGAAGTTGAATAGATAGCAATGGAAATGTCTTTAAGTTTAGTATTGTTGCGGATTTCTTCCAGACATTCCATCCCACTCTTGCGCGGCATATTCAGATCAAGAAAAATAACGTCCGGCAGCGACATGTCAGCATTGGATAGGTACTCCATTAGCTGCTGTCCGTCAATTACTGTTGAAACGGTTGTATTAACCTTAACATTATCTATGGCATCCTTAAAAAAGATGCGGTCATCCTCGTCGTCATCGGCAAGTAGAATATGGAGAGAATCTGTTTTCATAGTCAACGAAAAAGAATACTGTTAAAATACAGGTGATTAACAATATGGCATCCAGTTAAGACACGGAAGAGCAACAACTTCCCGTACTAAATGGGTTCAAATGGAGTTCCATTTACTAAGGGAATTTCATTTTCCGGCATATAAGTCTTCATGGGAAAATGTAATTAATCTTTGCAGGCTAATAATTACATACTTTTGCTTTAAAGAAAAAAAACAGTAAAATCCGAGTTTCTCGTTTACTGTGATTTTCGTTTCTGCAACATAATTTCCTTAAACTTTGTCGGCGTCAAACCGGTCATGGCTTTGAATTGATTCGAAAGGTATGCAACGCTGCTATATCCCAGTTGATAAGAAATTTCTGTAAGCGTCAGATTTTCGTTGATCAGCATATCTTTGATCCGTTCGATCTTCTGCATGATCGTAAAATGTGCAATAGAGGTGTAGGTAGTTTCAGAAAAAACTGCTGTCAGGTAGCCATAACTATAATTAAGCTTCTTGCTCAAATAATCTGAAATATTAATATTTGGGCGGTCTTCTCCCTTATTGACCATTTCAACAACTGCACGCTTGATCTGCTCGACCAGATCGTTAGGAACATCTTCGGTCAGATCGATAGCATAGCGGGAAAGCTCGGCATTAAGTTGAGCATACTGTTCTGCATCAAGTTTTCTGATCGAGAGCGTGCCGAAATCTCCGAATTCGTATTCCAATCCTTTCACCTTAAGGAGATCTTCGACAACTACCTTGCCAGTTATACTGGGCGAAGAATGAATGGAAAGTTTCATAATTTAAATTCTTATGCTATAATAGTCCGAATTCAAACGAGAAGTGATAGGGAAAAAGTTTTCCGTATTGAGATTCAAATGTAGCGCTTTTTTATATGCAACCTTTTAGTTGCCTATTTAGTTATACGATCTATGGATAATGTTTTTAAAGCACTCGCCGATGCAACGCGCAGAAAATTGCTGGATAAGCTCCGCAAAAAAAACGGGCTGACCCTTGGTGAACTTTGCGAACATCTTGCCATGACAAGGCAGGCAGTTACGAAGCATCTTATCATTTTGGAAGAAGCGAATCTGATCGCTATTCAATGGAAAGGCCGCGAAAAATTGCATTACCTCAATCCGGTGCCGATCAATGAGATCTTCGAGCGCTGGGTTAGTAAATACGAAACACCTCGGCTTGCTGCACTGAGCAATCTGAAAAAAGATCTCGAAAACTCTAAAAAATAAATAATTATTATGAATACAGAAAAATTCGTTTATGTCTCCTATATAGCAACAACGCAGCAGAAACTCTGGGACGCGCTTACCAAACCTGAATTTGTTAAAGAATACTTCTTTGGCAGAGATATGGTAACTGATTGGAAGATCGGCTCATCTATTAAAATGGGCGAGGACTGGGACGGAAAAGTACTTAAATCCGAACCTATCAATATACTATCCTTCACCTTCCATCATCTCGGTCATCATGCTTTAAGCTCGGAGCCCGTTTCCACCGTCACGTATAAACTTGAACAAAAAGGAAAGTTAATGCAGCTTACCGTGATTCATGAAGAGTTATCACAAAAACTATTTGATAATATCAGTGGCGGATGGCCGCAAATTATAAGCAGTCTCAAGAGCTATCTTGAAACAGGCAACCCTATAACCAATCTCTGGTAAAAAATACGTAACGAGAAGATAATATTTTTTTTAACCATTAACAAAAATAATTATGAATATGAAAGAACAACAAGACTTCAGCTACAGCCTTACAGTAAATGCTTCACCTAAGGAAGTTATGGAAAAGATCGGCCAGGTTAACTCATGGTGGGCAAAAAATTTTAAAGGTAAGGCTGGGAAAGTAAATGATGAATTCTCAGTTTATTTTGGAAAACCGGGAGATACTTTTGTAAATTTTAAAATTTCTGAAATGATCCCTGAGAAAAAAATCTCTTGGCTGGTAACTGACTGCAACCTTCATTGGATAAACGATACGAAAGAGTGGAAAAATAATGAAATAATTTGGAATCTTAACCAGATGAACGGAAAGACCACGATCGACTTTGTTCATAAGGGCATGACCTCCGAAAGCGAATGTTATGAAAGTTGCAAACCCGGATGGACACATCATATCAAAGACAGTCTGGTAAAGCTAATTGAAGAAGATACTGGCTTTCCGGAATAAATGCAAGGGCGAAAATATTAATTAACAACTAAAAAAACATTAAAACATTTACTTGTAAGGAGATTATGAATAATGATGGTGGCTGCGACTTGAAATTTTCGGGTGAAGATCCGATGGATGTCGCAAGCCAATGCGGTAAACATGTTGCCTCTTCTACTGACGATGCACATAAAACGATGAGAGAGCTGATGTTAAATCCTAGTCACACAGAAGACGACAGACAAAAGTGGTTTGAGTGGTTTCAAGGAGAGTGGGATAAAAAATAATTTAATAAACATCATGAATACATTTATCTATAGCACCTACATTAATACTACTCCGGAAAAATTATGGGAAGCTCTGACAAACTCGCAGTTTACTCGTCAGTATTGGGGTGGGCTAACAATTGAAACGGATTGGACTGTTGGTTCACCTATCAGATTTATCCAAGCGGAGTTCAGAAAGATGCCTGATAAAATAGGCACCGTTCTGAAATTCGATCCGCCGAAAGTTCTATCCTATACGGGTATCGGCAGATCGGAGAGCGAGGATTCTATCGTTACATTTGAGATTATTAGAATGCTGCCAAATCAAGTGCGGCTGAATCTCAAGCATGAACATATTGATGAAAAACAAAAGGTGAAAGTCAGCGAAGGATGGTACGCTTTTATGAGCAGCCTGAAAACAATGCTCGAAAGTGGTACAGCGCTTGATTTCTCGTGGTGGAAAGGATAAGATAATCTGCTCTGAGAGCCGTAATGATATCATTACGGCTCCGGAATCAGAAAGTCAGCAGATTATTTCGGCTGAGGTGTCGTGCGAAGATACGATTTGATCTTCGTTACTCCCTGCGGAAATTTTGATTCAAGATCTGAATCAGGTACAGAAAGCTTTACGATAAGGTCATCTCCGTCTTTCCAATCGACAGGAGTTGCAATATCATATTTCTCTGCCATTTGCAATGAATCAATGGTACGAAGAATTTCCTTGAAATTTCTTCCTGTTGAAGATGGATACATCATCGACAACTTCACTTTTTTATCCGCTCCGATAATATGTACCGACCGCACTGTCTGCTTACCCGATGACTTCGGATGGATCATATCATAAAGATCTGATACCTTGCTATCCTCATCGCCGATGACGGGGTAGTTCATTGTCGTGCATTGTGTCTCATCAATATCTTTGTTCCATTCTTCATGAGCTTTTACGGAATCAACGCTTAATCCGATAACCTTCGTATTTCGCTTTTCGAACTCAGGCATTAGTTTTGCAACAGCGCCAAGTTCTGTCGTGCAGACAGGAGTAAAATCCTCGGGATAGGAAAAGAGCATTGCCCATTTACCATCCATCCATTTATGAAAATCTACTTCACCTTCTGTAGTCTTTGCCGTAAAGTTCGGCGCTTCATCACCTAATCGTAACATAGTAGTAGTATAATAAAAAAAATTAAAAATATTTCCAATAGATCCAAAACAACGTGCTATACGCAAAACTCTCAAAGAAGTTATTTCGTCTCTGCGATCTTCTTCATTGAATCTAAAACCATTCCCCAATTCTCTCCGGAATGCTCGGCCCCCGCTTCAGTCTTATTATTATCCTGAATAACCGTCATCAGCGTACCGCCATCTTTCGCTTCAAGTTTATAGGTAACGACCATTTGATTTTCCGGAGTATTCTCCGTGCCTGACATTGAAGACCAATATGTCGATTTCAAAATCTTCTCAGGCTCGATCTCTAAGATCGTACCGCCATCTTCATAGCTCTTGCCTTCCCACTCGCCTTTGTAAGTGATCTTCCCGCCGACTTTCCAATCAGCCGTCATATCGGTGCCAAACATATATTGCTTGACTTTTGCCGGATCAGTTATTACTTCCCAAACACTTGCAGGAGTTGCGTTGATCAAAATTGATTTTTCTACAGTGAGTCCTTTATTCATAACAATTATAGTTATTAAGGATAGTTAAACATAAGGGCACCTATGAGGAAGTTCCAATTCGTAAATAATTCTGGATGAGGAGTCCAGGCTCGGACTCGTAGTCCGCCAGTCAATCTCCGGTAGGACGGACTAAAGAGTCCGTCCCACCGGAGAAAAAAAGATTAACCCTTCGCTTTCACATTTGCTGCCTTTACAAGCGCAGTAAATGCTGCCGGGTTGCGGACGGCAATATCAGCGAGAAGTTTGCGATTGATGGTAATTCCGCTCTTGGCGAAACCACCGATCAGGCGTGAATACGTCGTACCGTTCTCTCTGGCAGCAGCGTTGATGCGGATGATCCAAAGTGCACGGAACTCGCGCTTACGGACGCGGCGGTCACGATAAGCGTACTGACGGGCTTTATCTACGTGATGTTTTGCAACGGTAAGGACATTGCTCCTCATTCCCCAAAAGCCTTTAGCGGCTTTCAGCATTTTTTTCTTGCGGTGTTTAGACGCAGGAAGGTTTTTAGCTCTTGGCATAGTATGTTTTACAGATTTTTATTGTGATTAAAAAAGCCTTGTAAGCATCTGAATCTTATCATCTTTCGGTGAAAAGACCGCCATTTTCGGTGGCGCTTAACGCAGCGGTTTAAGTTGAGCGGCTTTTAACAGCAGTTGGCAGTCAACAGTTCACAAAGGCAGTAATAAGGAATTCCATACCCGATTATGGATTCAAGATCACGCCTGAAGCCTCTGTAACCACATTATTTTTCAACAACATAACATGGTAGTAACCGCGTTGACGTGTCACTGCCTGAATTTTTATCTGTTGAGAAAGCGATTGAGTTCTTAAACGCAGAAGGTTTAGGGGATGTATTTATTACTACTGATTCTATAACCTTATTTGATCCACCGCCGCCCGGCATTGAAGAAGAGGAAGACGACGAATAGCCTTTTTTAAGTCATTTAAGGCAGTGACACGTCAACGCGGTTACTACCCATAACATTACGCGCACGCGAAATCCTTCTTTTAAAACCGAAGAGTCCGCCAACCGGCGGACTCTTCCTGAATTCTCTATGAAAATGAATTTCATGCTGCAAAAATACGAAATAAAACTGGTTTTGTCAAGGTGCTCAAACCATTTTTTTATTAATAATTTATCCACAGAGTGAACCTCCGCTATCAAATCAGCTATCAATTTCATTCCAATTACTCGAATCAATATGGTTCAGAATTTTTGTATCAGGAACTTCATCGTCGAGCTTAATAAAGGAAGATGTATCTTTGAAATTTTTTGGAAATAATGCAAGGCACTTAGCGTCATTGAATTTTGAACCATAGAGAACACCACACAATTGGGCTGAACGGATGATCTGTCCAAATATTTGAGAATTGGCAGGTACATCAACCACTTGAGGAAAAGCACGCCAATTAGGGTCCATGAAAGTTTTTATTAGTAGATTTTCAGTGCCTACAATTTGTGGATCCTCTATCTTTAACCGTTTTGCTTCTTTTCGTAATTGAGGAGATAATTTAAACGTAGAAATTATTTTGAGAAATTCACTGAGCGAACCCTTCTTTGTCAAATCCAAAATAGATTCCAGTTTACCCGAAACTGATAGCACTGATATCGATTGCGAATTTGTCAAAGCAACCTCCATTGGACTCATATTTCCTTTCTGTACTTAACCAAGTGCTTCTTGCAATGCTGTTTCCTTATTTTCGGCAAGATAAAGTGCAGGAAACATTGGGAAACGATTTGGATCAATATCACCAATATTAAATCTGCCGCCGCCGAAATTCA
>JANYLL010000013.1 GCA_025357895.1 Ignavibacteriota bacterium | reverse complement strand
CGTCCCAATCCTGCGAAGGATGATATTGAGATAAATGTGCAATCAGCAACGAAACAAGAAGCCAATATCGAGATCTTCAATGCTCTGGGAGTAAAAGTACTTTCCGATAGAAAGAATATGATAGCTGGTGAGAATACCATCCATCTCGATACAAAAAAACTTGCATCAGGTCTATATTTGTTGAAAATCGGAGATTCACAGATCAAATTCATTAGGTCGAATTAATGACAGAGCAAGTTTTCTTTTACTTCACTGCAACAGACCTAAAGGAAATATTTATAATAGTTTATTGGATAGAGTATACTGAGGCAAACATATCTTCAATAAGCGCCGCGCATAGTGATGAAGATATTGAGAGAACGATAGAGGGGAATAAGAAGGGGATGAAAACCCTTTAATTCCTTCAATAGGATGGATTTTTATTTTTTTTGTAACCTTTCGTTTCTCAGTTGTCTTATTATATAAGAGATTGCATGATGACAATACTTTTCAAGAACATGCAAAGAAAAACTACTGGCATTATTGGAAGTGTCGTGAAAGAAGAAACCATGATCTTCACCGGCTCTGGAAAGCATTTTTTCTATTTCACAGGGGAACGACTTCCAGCAGGTAAGTATTTTTATACCATAGAATCTCCGCTGGGAACAGTGATCGTAAAACAATCGCTTCTGATAGTGAAGTGACCTATTTTGAGAAACGTATCTCCTCTCCGCTATAGGTGGGGAGGAGATAATTATAGAGTAATATGAAAACAGTACTCCTATTCTTTTTTTTTACATTTTTTATTTTTCTTCCGAATATACATGCGCAATGGTATCAGGTTTTTACCGTTGCACCTATTCATTATCCACTATATGGAGGTGGAGTATATTTTTCACCCGGTGGTTTATGGCTTGTAAGCGGAGAAGATAATACTCCTATTAAATTCTATTCTTCCTTAGATACCGGTAAAACGTGGATGTCGCATATTATTCCAAACTCTTATTCCAACAATGGTGGAAATTCGATTCGCTTTATAGACGGGATGAATGGCGTCATGTCCTTTTATAGTTCAGGAGCAGTAATTACTTCTGACGGCGGACAAACATGGCAAGATATTATCGGCGGTGGTTCTGACATGATTTTTCTCGGTTCGGCAAATAGAATATTAGGGGCATCTCTCGCTTTTGATATTATCATTCCACGCCCCTTTACTTCTGCATCATTCACAGTGGTGCCGGGTGGTGGCTCTGGTGCGTTCGCCATAACTCCGAAAGGCACAGTATTCACCGGGCATGATCCGATACAGATGTCTACGGATTTTGGGAACACATGGATATCCAGAAGAGGGCGTTATGACTTGGATTCTTGGTCAATGACTACCGGCAAACTTTGTGATGATTCAACGATTTACATAGTAAATGAGTTTGATCGTAAAACTCCCCCTTATTGTGAAATTTATGTTTCTACAGACGCTGGAAATTCATTCGCTACTAAGTTACCTCATTCCCAATTTGGTTATCTTAGTGGATCAATGGAGGCTTCGCATCATGCCGCTTTTTGTGCAACGAATCAAGGAGTCTTGCGATCTACAGATAAAGGGCAGTCGTGGATTGGTATTGGCGGACCGGGATCGCCTTTTTGGGATGTTCGCTCTATCGCTGTGATAAATGACAACACTCTTTTCGTTCTGGATTCTCTCGGCAATCTTTGGCGCACGGATAATTGCGGTGGCTTTCCCATTAAAGCACCTCCTCCTTCGATGCCGCAGATTGCATCCATTCCGGCAAAGGCGGCGTCCTGCGATAGCGGCAAAGCATCGGCTTCTTTAATGCATAAATATTGCGATGCGCTTACGATAACCGAAGCCACCTTGCAAGGAACGGATGCACCGTATTTTAATTTACTTCCGTCGGGCTTGCCTGTATCTCTTGGCAACGGCGCGAAAGTGGATTTTAATTTGAATTTCTATCCTAAAAAAGAAGTACGTCAATTCTCAGCGCAAATTCGTGTAAGGGGATTTTATATTTTTGAATATGAAGATACGATCCGCATAGATACATTGATTCAAGTAAACGGAACCTCCTCGCCTGTTCCACCAAATCTGATTGCTTCGCGAACATACATTCCCTTCGATACTCTTTCCACCTGCGTTCCGCCACAAGATACAACCGTAACGCTGACCAATAAAGGCTGTGATACATTGCAGATCATCTCCGGTCCCGGAGCGTTACGTCCCGAGTTTACACTTGTAACTCCTCTAACTCTTCCAATTAAACTTGCACCCGATAGCTCGATCAAAATCAAATTCCGTTTTAAACCAAGCGGTACAGGATTTTTTTCTA
>JANYLL010000116.1 GCA_025357895.1 Ignavibacteriota bacterium | reverse complement strand
GTTTGTAAAACTTGTCCTTGTATTGTTACCTTTCCGGAATACCCCCCCTCAATGAGTAAATGTCCTGAACTATCGACTGCTAATTTACCGGGTAATAACGGATCAGTGGAATTTGAGTCAGCAATAGTCTTAATCCATAATAATTCACCATCCGTAGTGAATTTCGCCAGGAAGGAATATTCATTTACACCCTTATCGGTAAGGATGTGTTGTTCAAATTTTAAAGGATTTATACTGTATTGAGCGGTAAAATAAATTGCATGATTAAAATACGTAAGTGATGAAAATTTGAAAAATAAGGGGTTGCCATCCGTATGTTTTAGCCAAAGTACTTTTCCCGTAGGCGACATCTTGCAGATAAAGCCGTTTGTTGCAATGTAGGGATCACTTTCGTGAATCGTACTATCACCGAATGTTGCCGTATCGCTGAAATTACCGGACATATAGATATTGCCTTCAGGATCAGTAATTATATCGCCGGGCGCATCATCCTTATGACCGCCAAAAGATTGTTCCCATTTCCATGAGGGTGCTTGCGCATATATTGAACCGAGATTCAAAATAAAAATTATCAAGATAATATTTTTTTTCATAGCGATAACTGGTTAAAAGTCTTTAAATAATTGCAGCTTAAGTTCTAAAAGCTGCTTATCCAATCTACGTATTGTTTCCTTTAATTAGAAAACATTTGTAACATAGTAAAGTTACAACTCCTTTTATAACATTTTTTTAAAATTATATGATGTGGCTGAGAATGAAAAATGCACTAAAAAAGCTCAAGCGGTAGAACTATTCGTATTTTTGAATTACCATGGAAGCATTACAAAATCTTTTCGGATTATCTGGCAGAACTGCCATCATCACCGGAGCCTCACGCGGCTTGGGACGGGCTGCGGCTATTGCATTGAATGGCGCAGGGGCAAATGTCATTCTTATCGGCAGGGATTCTGCAAGTTTAGAAGAAACGCGTACGCTTCTGAGTGATCCGAAACGATCAAAGATATTTGAAGCGGATGTAACCAATGATGACTTACGAAAGAAGATCATTGCAGATGTAACGCGTGATTGTGGCAAAATAGATATCCTAATAAATAATGCCGGCATCATTCGCAGAGATCCTGCGCTTGAATATTCCGAAAAAGATTGGGATGAAGTGATCGAAACAAATCTGAGTTCTGTTTTTCATTGGTCGCAAGATGCCGCAAAAGAAATGATGAAAACCGGCGGCGGAAAAATTATTAATATTGCATCGGTTCTTTCGTTTTCCGGCGGAGTGAATGTCGTTGCTTATGCTGCTGCAAAAGGCGGAGTAGCACAGCTTACAAAAGCGCTTGCCAATGAATGGGCGAAACATAATATCAATGTAAATGCCATAGCTCCTGGATATTTCGAGACGAATGCAACATCAGCATTGCGGAAAAATCCGGAACGCTCGGCACAAATTCTATCGCGCATACCAGCCGGAAGATTCGGCGACCCGAACGAATTAGCCGGAGCATTTATTTTCCTTGCTTCGTCTGCTTCGGATTATATGCATGGGCATATCATGACGGTTGATGGGGGATTTAACGGATGGTGATAAATTATTGTTGTGTCATTCTGAACGAAGCGCAGCGTAGTGAAGAATCCCGTTAAGGTATAAAAAAAATCACGATCCATATTAGGTATGTCATATTATATCTACATGATGACGAATAAGCACCGAACGCTATACACTGGTGTAACGAATAACTTGGAGAGGAGGGTTTATGAACATAAAAATAAACTTATAAAAGGATTTACTTCTAAATACAATGTTGATAGATTAATTTACTTTGAGACTTTTCATGAAATAACGGATGCTTTAGCAAGAGAAAAACAAATCAAAGGTTGGATACGACAAAAAAAAGATGCTTTAATTGCAACTTTGAACCCTTCTCTCAAAGATTTAAGTGAAGAATGGTTTAATAGAGAAATATCGGTGCAACCATCACGGGATTCTTCGCTGCGCTCAGAATGACACAAATATATTTGATTTTTTATGCAAAAAAACTGGTTATTTCGTAACACGGCATCACAAAAGGGAAGGACGATTGCGATCACTCCTAAAAATTCTGAATTCAAATTTCTTTCTGCAGGAAGAATAATTTTAGATCAGAAAACTTCGAAAGCAAACGGCGTGAATGAAGGAGCAGAAACAACGCTGTTGTGTTTGCACGGGAAGGGAAGCGTTACCGTCGGTGGTTCGTCGTATGAACTTTCGCGATTGGATGGAATCTATATTCCTCGTGGAATGCCATTCGAAGTAACTACCGATTTTTTTGTTGATCTTGCTGAAGCTTCCTGCCCGACAGAAAAAACACATTCGGTGCAATATGTAAATTATCAGAAAGATGTGAAAGATAGCGATAGCCTAACTTTGCATGTGGGGCAAGAACCATATTACAGAGATATTCATAAAGTCATTGCCGAGAATGTGCAAGGCTCGCGAATATTAATGGGCGTGACAATGTCGAAGCCCGGCAACTGGACAAGCTGGCCTCCGCATGAGCATTCTGCTACACGCGAAGAACTTTATCTTTTTTTCGATATGGATAAACCAGGCTTCGGAACACAGTTTATTTATACCGATCTGCAAAATCCTGAATTTGCTATGCCGGTTTATGAAGACGATGCAGTGACAATAGTTAAAGGTTATCATCCTAATGTTGCCTCACCGGGTTATCCGATAAATTTCTGCTGGGCATTATGCTCACTTGAAGATGATACCTGGAGAAGTCTTGGAGGCGTTAATGTACAGGTGGGATTTGAGTCAATGCCGACAGGACTCAGGTAATTAAAAATGTAAAATTAAAAATTAAGAACTAATGCCATCTGATCTTGAATTTTTGGGATCTCTTTTTACGCCTCTGGTTAGCGATGTAATGGATAGGCTTGGGATTTCAGGGTATGTTCTGCCGCATACAATACAATCTATTTTTCCTGATCCTCATTTGAAAGTTGTCGGTTATGCTTATCCCTGTCGGGTTATTCCGACCTCTGAGTATATCGAGATCGATGTATTATTAAAGATGGTGGATTCGATTCCTTCCGATTCAATCGTTGTCGTTGCGGCAGATTCTGATATTGATGCTGCATTATGGGGAGGTTTGATGTCAACTCGAGCTAAAACGCGCGGAGCATGCGGTGCTGTAGTAAATGGAGGAGTCCGCGATATTGAACAGATATCCCGGCTCGAATTTCCTGTTTTCGGATCGTATCGTTGTATAAAAGATATTCGAAGAAGGGGATATATGGCTGAGTATGGTGTGTCTGTTATGATTGATGGTGTACGAATAAAACCGCGTGATATTATCTTTGGAGATGCGAATGGTGTGATTGTTATTCCTTCGGAGCATAAAGAAATCATATTTACTGAATTACATAGATCTTTCGATGGCGAGAAGAGAACAGAATCAGGTTTGCTATCGGGTAAAACAGCTCAGGAGCTTTTCGGAGAATTTAAAACCTTTTAAAATAAAAAAGGCAAGCCTTACCTTGCCTTTCCTAAAAACACTTCTGCATTTACCTAACCATACATTAGCAGCCTGTGTTTTTCTTACCCCGTGACAGGGTTCTCATAGATTCTGCTACAAAAATACGAATCCTTTTTAATAGTTGCAACCTCATTTTTTACCAAATCTTACTTTTAGAAACTAAGGTATTCCTTTTATTGAACTTATAGTGCAAAAGCCTAAAGAACTGATGAATGTTTTTTTACGTGCCTTAACTCCTGTTATATAAGAAATTGCTGGTATTTTACCCGGTTAATGTTTCATAATGTTGCATAAAAATGGTTTAAAAATTAGGATTTCAAAGAATGTTGTCGTATATTTGCAATCACGGGTACAAATAACTGTCGAAGTAGGCATTTTATTCGTTCTTGTATTACATTAGATTCGTTCATTTTAATTCTATATTAAACTTACAACATTCGTTAGTTCTGCTTGCGCTTGCTGTATAAAGAAGCGATATTCTTAGAAATTGAGCCACGATTTCCTTGAAGATCGGTAAAAAATTACAAAGTGATGTCTGCCACGGCAAACCTTTGTTTAATTAATTCAAAACATTGCATCAAAAGGCTTTTCGACGTTTTTGCACGTCTGAACTGTGCTTAGTCATTTATTATTACACGGGTAACCATGAAAAACGGGATTATTGCCTTTCTTTTAACGCTTATCGCGGCATCACCGCTTTTTGCGCAGCATAACATTCAGGTAGATGACGGCGCCGGACATTACTCGATCTTACGAGGCCAGACCGTTGATGCGCTGGACTATTTTATTTTTCCAGCAGGCGGTGGTGTCTTAGTAACTGTTCCACCCGTTGGTCTTCCGGCGGCTATGTGGCTTACCACCGGAAATACAGTTTCGGCAGGTCAGTTCTTCGGATCTGTCAATGCTTTGGATGTTGTGATGCAGGCAAATGGCGTTGAGAAGATGCGCTTAGTCTCTGGCAGTGGTGTCAGCATCGGTTCAACTCTTACTATTACTCCTTTTGCAGCTGCAGGTATTGTTCATAACGCTATAGGCGGCTTGCTTTCAACGTCACTTATTGTTGCTGGTGATATCACCAACGGAACAATTACCTACAATAAAGTTCAGAACGAAACAGCGGCTACTCTGCTTGGAAATCCAACAGGTATTGCTGCTACTCCAAGCGAGATCACCCTTGATGCTACATTGAAATTTACGGGTACAACTCATGGCATCAATCTTGCTAATGCAAATACATGGGTCGGCGTTCAGAGCTTTCCGGCGCTTTCGATTCCGAACGCAACGCTTGTGAACTCTTCTATTAACTTTACCTATGGCACAGGCATCAGCGGTCCCGCATCTATCGCTTTAGGCGGAAGCGGACTTCTGACCAATACCGGCGTAACTAGTTTTGCATTTACCGGTGGTACATTATATGGAAATATCGCTTCGGCTACCGGCGCAATAAATTTAACTCCGGTCTTAAATACTCAAGCGGCTTTCACGGTATTTGCAGGTCCATCTGTTGCCGGACCGGCTGCAGCACCGACATTCCGCCTCTTAGCTGCCGGAGATATTCCTTCCGGATCCAATAATTATATTCAGAACCAGAACGCAGGTCCGCAGACAGCAAATTTTAACATCAATGGAAACGGCACTCTTGGAGGTACATTTACTGTAACCGGTGCAACAACGCTTAGCGCCCTGGTCGCTCAGCCGGGTGTTGTGCATAATAGCAATGTCGGTCTGCTTTCATCAAGCGCCGTTTTGCTCGGAAGTGAAGTTTCAGGTATCCTTTCTCCGGCTAATGGCGGAACGGGTGTCAATAACGGAACACAGACTCTTACGCTAACCGGCGGAAATAATATAAACTTTACAACGACAGGACCTACAAGCGTTACGTTACCGACTTCAGGTACTCTTCTTGCTTCAGGTTCTGCAGCAGGTGGTGATCTTACCGGTACATATCCAAACCCAACAATTAATCCCGCGAATGCAGGAATCGGCGGACGTCTTGCTACAGGTTTGAACACTGCTACTGCGAACGCAGTAAATGGTGATGTCGTCAATCATGATCTTACATTAACAGTTGCTGCCAATAAGCTGGGGATCAATCTTGCAAATCCTAATACTTGGACGGGAACACAGACTTTAGGCGGCGAATCGTTTACGCCGAACACTTCGGTTTCACTCGTAGGAAATACCAATGATTATGCGCTTAGTTCTTCGGTCTCGTATTTCCGGATTTCGAGCACCGGTGCAGTGAATCTTACCGGAATCACAGCAGGTGCTGCCGGAAGGAAAATTTTTC
>JANYLL010000092.1 GCA_025357895.1 Ignavibacteriota bacterium | reverse complement strand
TCACCCGGTTCGGTGGAGAAGTGCGCCCTTTTGTCAACCTTCCTGATCTAATCCGTTTTTCTGAATCTTCTCGCTCTTCACAAAAGAGAATTCCGCTAATTTTATTTGAAAATGAAATGAGAATTTCAACAAAACATCTATTTTTCTTTTCTGCAAACCGTTGGGTTTTACTTCTTGCATTTCTTGCAGGTTTAATTCCCTCTTTGGCTTTGGCACAATCCCAAACTCTCACAGAGGAGGAGTTCACACAAATAATTTTGAAAAAAGGATGGAGCTTGTCGCAGGCAGAGCAGCATCTTCAGGTATTACGATCACAATTACAATCGACAACCTCTTTATTTCCCACGCCGCTTGAATTTGAACTTGGGTACGAAACAGGGTCGCCATTCAATGATGGTGATCGGGTAAGTAGGTTTGACGTGTCACAGCAGATCGATCTTTTCGGAAAATTGACCCTCGAAAAACAATCAGCTCTCGCTGATATAGAGCAAACAGAACTTCAAATTATTCAAAATAAGCGTGATTTTTTACGAAATGCAAGGATATTTTTCATAAACGCCTATATTCTTAAAGAAAAAGTCCGATATTCCGATAGCGCTCTTGAGTTTGCTGCTCGTCTGCAAAATAATGCAAAAATCCGTCTGGAGAAAGGAGATATTTCCCTTTTTGAAGAAAACGGTGTCATCCTTGAATTTCTGAAAGAAAAATCCCAACATGAGATCTTAACGGGGGAACTTGCTTCCGCTTTAATTTCACTATCCTCACGGTATGATCTGGTCCTTTCTTCGACGACCTTTCTTCCAACTGAAAATTTTGTCGGAGTTTCTTTTCTTTCAATTAATCCGGAAAAAAGCAATGAATATATAGATAGTTTACCCGAGATGCAACTGCAACTCAATGGATTAAAAAAATTACAAATTACCCGCGATCTATTATCGAAAGAAAAAATACCGAATCCAATTCTGGGATTATCATTAACTAATACGATAACCGAATTCGGTCAAAAAGATTTCACCGGCGACCCGAGTATTATTAACGGGGTTTCCGGCATACGAAAAAATGATAAAAGTCTGGGACTAAAGTTGAATTTTGCACTACCTTTCTCCATCCCGTTATTATGGGAGTCGAAAAAATTTGCAACACTGCCCGTTGAAGGGGCTATTGCATCTAAAAAATCTGAGCTTGTCTTACTCCGGGTATTGCTTACTTCAGAAATTGAGAGTGCGTTCAAAAGAATTCAATCGGTAGATAGTGCACTTCAAATCCTCCGCAGTTCTATGCCAGCTCTCGATCAGAATTACCACGCACTCGAAAAGGCATATGCAGCCGGACAAATTTCTTTTAGTGATTTTCTGGTCAATAAAAAAGCCATCACCGAAATGCGGCAACTGCAATTTGACGCAGAAAAACGATATCACGATTTACGAATAGAATTACTATTTCTTCTGAATAAATGAACGATATGAAGAGAAAAATAAAATGTATATCTTCAGGGATGTTCTTGGTTTTTATGATCCTTCTTGCGGCCGCCCCTCCGCTTTTTGGACACGGAGGTGAAGATCACAGCGCAACACCCCATCCTATTGTTGTTGCAGGGAATATGCTTACAGCCGTCGCGTATCCGGATACTCTTGAAGTATTTGTAAAATATTCTGCTCCGGTGACAGGGGAAGATACAAAGTTACTTTTTTTCTTCTCTTCATTCAGAACGAATGTGCCGCTCGATCCGTCTGAAATTACTATTAGTGTGCTTGGGGCGAGAAATACGGTCATTGCACAACCATTAAAGAAAGAGTCAGGAATCTATGGATGCATCGTACGTTTTTTTGCGGATACGTCTTACTCCATACAACTTACTTATGTCTACAATGGTGAGCATCAACAGACTACCCTTTCCCCAATTCTCGCAGGCAAAGCGGCTCTGGCGGCATTGGAGAACAACCACCCTTCCGTGTCGTCAAATCCCATGAACTCTCTTTTGTATGTTCTTGGGGGTATTCTATTGTTGGGTATTATTGCACTCTTCTACCGTCGGTACAGTGTAAGGAAAGTAATTACGAATAAAAAAAAGATTACAACTAATCATGATTAATTTTATACGCAAGATCATTTTTATTATCGTCATCGCAGTAGTTAGTACATTTACCGCTATAGGCTTATTAGCGCATGGCGGTGAGGATCATTCAGGTGCGTCGGCTGCCAAAAGTATTCCCGCAGAGGGAGGAATCGCACTTGCGAAAGAATCGCAGTTTGCACTTGGAGTTCATACCGATATTGCTTCTGAACGCCTGCTGCCGAATACACTCGTCACTTCGGGATTTATTATACCGACTCCTTCAGGGAAGGCAGAAATCTATCCTCCCGTTTCCGGAAAGATCGTTGCTTCGCACACCTTTACAGCAGGTGAAACAGTCAAAAAAGGACAGATTCTGTTTTCAGTGCAACAAATTATTTCCGGCACCGAACGTCTTGCACTCGAACAAGATCTCACTTCTGCCCGGAAAGAATTTGATGAAGCTTCGAAGGATCTTGCACGAAAAGAATCACTTCAGGAAATTGTCGCAAAGAAAGAAATAGAACTGGCGAAAATTCGCGAAACAGCGGCACGAGAACACCTCAATAATATTAAAAACGGTTTGGTTGGCGGGACCAAGGTCCTTTCCGTTTATTCACCAATCGGTGGTACGGTTTCCTTTTCTGATTTTGTAAATGGGGAATATACTGACGTTTCAAAAAAAACAATGGAAATAGTCACAATATCAACAGTTTGGGTAAAAGCTCAGATATATGAGAATGATATTCAACGAGCACAAACAGCTAAGACTGCGACGATAGCAGCCCAGACTGGCGCCTTACCAATTTTAGGCAAACTTGTCTCGAAGGGTGAAGTGATCGATCCACAGTCCCGCACACTGAGTTTTTTTTATGAGGTCGATAATTCAGCCGGAGAATTAAAGATCAATGGAAGTGCGACGGTTCTCATAGATATGAACGAACCACAATCAGTAATCTCTATTCCACAATCATCAATATTATCACAAAATGGTCGTTCATTCGTTATCGTTCATCGCAGTCCGGAAAAATTTGAAGTAAGTGAGATCGTTTTAGGACTTCATAAGGATGGGCAATACACGGAATTAGTTAAAGGTATTTCTTCAGGAGACAGGGTAGTAACAAATAACCACATACTTTTTAAGCAATACCTACCATAATAGTATAAATAATGTTTGATAAAATCATTCAGTTTTCCCTTCGCAACAGAATATTTATTCTGACAGGTGCAGTTCTGATGCTTATTTATGGAAGCGTCGTTCTCGTCAATCTTCCCGTTGATGTCCTTCCGAACCTTAACCGTCCGACTGTTACAATAATGACTGAAGCCGAAGGAATGGCACCTGAGGAAATAGAGCCATTGATATCCCAACCTATTGAAATTTCAATGAATGGTGCTCCTGGTGTAGAGCGTGTTCGTTCCGTTTCGGGGATAGGGTTATCCATTGTCTATGTGGAATTCGGTTGGAATACGGATATTTATCTCGATAGACAATTAGTGAATGAGCGATTACAATCTGTTTCCGGAAGATTGCCGAAAAATATTATCCCTTCACTTGCTCCTGTTTCATCGGTGATGGGGCAGATTATGATGATCGGTTTGACAGCAGATACAACCTCTGCGATGGATCTTAGGACAATTGCCGACTATACGATACGGCAACGGTTATTAACCATTCCTGGCGTTGCTCAAGTCATTAATATCGGAGGTGAAGTCAAACAATACCAAATACTGATCGACGACCAGAAACTGCGGTCATACGGAGTTTCAGTTCTTGAGATAGAAAATGCATTGAATTCGGTTAGTGCCAATACGACTGGCGGATATGTCGAAAAGAATGGCGAGGAATATTTAGTAAGAAATATTGCGCGAACCGTGTCGAGCGAAGATATTGGAAATACAGTCGTTAAGTCGTCACTTGGAAGTGGCTCTATCTTAATCAAAAATGTAGCAAGAGTAACGTTCGGTACGCAGATCAAGCGGGGAGATGCAAGTATTAATGCAAAACCGAGCGTTATTCTTTCCGTGGAAAAACAACCAGACGCCAATACATTACAATTAACCGAAAATATTGACAAGGCACTAACCGAATTAAAAGCAGCACTGCCACCGGATGTGCACTTGGTGCCGGATGTTTTCCGGCAATCTCATTTTATTCAATCAGCTATCAGGAATGTTATCGATGCTTTGAGAGACGGTGCAATTTTGGTTATCATCGTCCTTTTCCTCTTCTTGCTTAATTTTCGTACGACGGTAATAACACTGACTGCCATCCCATTATCCTTTGTTATTACGGCAATAGTCTTCAAATTGTTGGATGTATCAATAAATACTATGACATTGGGAGGGCTTGCTGTTGCAATCGGTGAGCTTGTTGACGATGCAATCGTTGATGTGGAAAATGTATTCAGACGGTTACGGGAAAATAAACATAAACCGGTACCTTTGCCATCTTTAGTTGTCGTTTACCAAGCTTCTAAAGAAGTAAGAAATTCTATCGTGTATGCAACAATACTGGTAGTTCTCGTCTTCATTCCATTATTTGCGTTGGGAGGTATTGAAGGAAAAATATTTGCTCCGCTTGGTGTGGCATATATAACGTCGATCATCGCCAGTCTCCTCGTTTCTTTAACTGTCACACCAGCCCTTGCGTCATATTTGCTGCCGAAAGCTAAAATAATGAAGGAAGAGAAGGACAGTGGATTAGTACGTTGGCTAAAATCACGGGACCGAAAATTATTAGAATTTACCCTCGACAGACCAAAAGCGGTATTAGCCGGAGTCGCTTTTGTGTTCGTTATTTCACTTATTATTGTTCCGTTTTTCGGGTCTGAATTTTTACCTCCATTCAATGAAGGCTCCCTTACTATTAATTTTCTTACTAATCCCGGCACTTCGCTGCAGGAATCTAATAGAATGGGTACCTTAGCGGAGAAAGCGCTGCTCACAATACCGGAAGTGAAGATCGTTTCCCGAAGGACGGGGCGCGCCGAATTGGATGAACATGCCGAAGGAACACATTCGAGCGAAATCGATGTCGATCTGAAAGAATCCGATCGTCGCAAGGAAGAAGTACTCCATGATATACGAGATAGACTTGCTGTCTTTCCGGTCGTTATAAATATCGGACAACCGATCTCACATCGGTTAGACCATCTCCTTTCCGGTGTCAGAGCGCAGATTGCAGTGAAATTATTCGGAACTGACCTAACGCTCTTACGAAGTAAAGCCGAGGAGATAAGGAAAGTCATTTCATCGGTTCCTGGAGCAGTAGATGTATCGGTTGAAAAACAGACTCTAATCCCACAGATCCCGGTCAGAATTGATAGGGAAGCAGCGGCGCGTTATGGGATAACGCCTGGGGAGATCACTGACTATCTTGAAACCGCCCTTAACGGAAAGATTGTTGGCACTGTTCTTAACGGACAAATAACCTCGGCAATTCTTCTACGTTTTGATTCTTCAAATCGTTCGTCCTTAGACGAAATTTCTTCGCTACTGATACCCGGACCAAATTCAACAATGATTCCATTGCGGAATCTCGCGGCAATAGAATTTGGTAGCGGCTACAATCTTATTAATCATGAAAATGGCCAACGGCGATTTGTAATACAAGCCAATGTTTCTGAGAGATCGTTAGGAGTTGTTGTAGCAGAAATGCAAAAAAATATTCAAGAAAGAGTAAAGCTTCCGGAGGGTTTTTTTGTCGTGTTTGGCGGGCAATTTGAATCGCAGCAAGCAGCGATTAGTCTGATCGGCATCCTCAGCCTATTCTCGTTTGCGATGATGTTTTTAGTTCTCTTCACTCATTTTCGGTCTACTCGGATCGTATTGCAAGTATTACTTAATATTCCTCTGGCTCTCATCGGAAGTATCATTGCCATTCTTCTGACCAATAGAACAATTTCGATCGCTTCTCTCGTCGGTTTTATTACATTAACAGGAATTGCATCGCGCAACGGCATCATGATGATCTCGCATTACATACACCTTGTCAGGGAAGAGGGAGAAATATTTTCGAAGAAGATGATCATTCGGGGTTCTCTTGAACGACTTGTTCCTGTAATGATGACGGCACTGACAGCGGGTCTTGCGTTAGTACCGCTGGTACTTGCAAGCGGAGAAACCGGCAAAGAAATCTTGTATCCTGTTGCCGTAGTAATTTTAGGAGGGCTGATTAGCTCTACAGTACTCGACATCTTCGTCACCCCTGTAGTCTTTTACGCTTTTGGAAGAAAGGCATTAGAAACATATTTGCGTCAGGATGCGCAGAAAGTAAATTTTACTGATATTTCATAATCAATGAATTTGTAACTTGTAATTAACACAAACTATAATTGAAAGGACAAACGATGAAATCATTAATCACCCTCGCTGTTATTTTTTCTATTGCATTCATTATTGGCTGCTCAAAGAAAACAGAACAGACCGAACCACCAAAACCAGAACTACCACAAGCACCGAAAACAGAACAACCCGCTGTAACTGAAGGGCATCATTCGGATATGGATATGAGTTCGATGAACAGTCAAGCTATGGTCGAAAAGCTCGGACCTGCCGATAAAGACTATGAGGACCGCTTTATCGACATGATGATTCCACATCATCAAGACGCTGTTGTCATGGCTAAGGATGCGCTGAAAAAGACATCCCACCCTGAGTTAAAAAAGCTCGCGCAAAATATTATCGCGGCACAGGAAAAGGAAATCTCTGTAATGAAGGAACTCCGTAAAAAATGGTACGGGCATTCTGCTGACGAAGAGAGTTCGATGAGCAGCCAAAAGATAATCGAAAAGCTCGGACCCGCCGATAAAGACTATGAAGATCACTTTATTGATATGATGATCCCTCATCATCAAAGTGCTATTCTTATGGCGAAGGATGCGTTGAAAAAGACATCCCATCCAGAGTTAAAAAAGATAGCTGAAAATATCATTGCATCTCAAGAAGCGGAGATATCTTTGATGGAACAGCTGCGAAAAAAATGGTATGGCCATTAATAGTCAAAAATGTTTTTTAAAGTATCAGCCAGAGATTTTTTCTGGCTGATATACTATATTTATCTATTGTATTTAAAAATCATTATCTCTATTAAGCACAATTAGAAGATAGCTGATTAACCTAATATTTGATGTAGGAAAATTTATGGAAGACCACAAAGGAATCTATAATCACATCCTCCCGGTATCAGAGCATACCGGAATGGATCATGCAATGATGGATCACCCAATGCATGACATGAATGTTCCGATGGGCATGGCCGGGCACGATCATCATAAGATGATGATCGAAGATTTTAAGAAAAGATTTTGGGTCTCGCTTGTGATCTCCGTTCCACTGCTGGCGCTATCGGCAATGATTCAGCAATTTTTGGGATTCACAATCGCTTTCACAGGCGATAAATATGTCTTGTTCGGTCTTTCATCAGTCATCTTTTTTTATGGTGGTTTTCCCTTTCTGAAAGGCCTTATTTCAGAAGTCATGGCGAAAAATCCCGGTATGATGACGCTGATCGCAATGGCGATAACGGTTGCATATCTTTATAGTACAGCAACGGTGTTCGGCTTAAGGGGTATGGATTTTTTCTGGGAGCTTGCGACGCTCATTGATATAATGCTCATCGGTCATTGGATAGAGATGAAATCCGTTCTCGGAGCATCGGAGGCATTACAATTACTTGTGAGCTTAATGCCATCGGAAGCTCATAAGGTGAACGGCGATCAGATGCTAGATGTGAAGTTGGACGAACTTCAAAGAGACGACGTGATCTTAGTAAAGCCGGGCGAGAAAGTCCCTGCCGATGGAATAATTATCGAAGGTGAAAGTTATCTGAATGAATCCATGCTTACCGGTGAATCAAAACCGGTGAAAAAAAATACGGGGGCAAATGTAATTGGCGGCTCCATTAATGGCAATGCATCCGTGAAAGTGAAGGTCGAGCATAGCGGTAAAGACAGCTATATGAATAAGGTCATCAAAATGGTTGAAGAGGCACAGAAAACCAAATCGAAGATGCAAAATCTTTCTGACCGCGCTGCAAAGTGGCTTACGTATGGTGCGCTGACTTTAGGGTTCGGAACATTAGCTGTTTGGTTATTACTTGGTTTTCCATTTGTGTACGCATTAGAACGAATGGTAACGGTGATGGTTATTTCCTGTCCGCATGCTTTAGGACTTGCGGTTCCGTTAGTCGTTGCAATTTCGACTGCTATGTCCGCTCAGCATGGTTTGCTCATACGCAACAGAACAGCCTTCGAGGAATCAAGAAAAATCACAGCGATCGTATTTGATAAAACCGGAACGCTGACAAAAGGCGAATTCGGTGTGAGCAGAGTGGAATCGTTATCGAAAAATTATTCAGCTGACAGCGTACTTCGCATAGCCGGAGCGCTTGAACAAAATTCCGAGCATCCGATAGGAACCGGCATTATAAAAAAAGCGCTGGAGAAAAAATTGGAAATTCCAAAAGCAGAGAACTTCAAAGCGATAACGGGTGCCGGTGTTGAAGCAATAGTTGATGGAAAAGAAGTTAAAGTAGTAAGCCCCGGTTATTTGAAAGATAAAAATATTTCTATCCCTGAGAATGTATTTACTTCCCAAGCCGAAACGATAGTCTTTATTTTGATTACCAATGAACTTGCCGGATTTATTGCATTAGCCGATGAGATCAGGCCTGAATCTGCAGATGCAATTCAGAAATTCAAGAGCAACGGAATCAAGGTCTATATGGCAACAGGCGATAATGAAACCGTTGCGAAAGCGGTGAGCGATACACTCCATCTTGATGGGTATTACGCCCAAGTATTACCTGATAAAAAAGTAGAGATCGTAAAAGGCTTGCAATCTAAAGGAGAATTCGTCGCTATGACAGGTGATGGTATCAACGATGCGCCTGCGCTTGCTCAAGCAGATGTTGGAATAGCCGTAGGATCGGGCACAGATGTTGCAGCTGAAACTGCAGATATTATCTTAGTCAATAGCAATCCGCAGGATATACTCAGTCTTATTCTTTTTGGAAAAGCTACCTATAGAAAGATGATGCAAAATTTGATATGGGCAACCGGATATAATGCAGTTGCAATTCCTTTAGCGGCAGGCGTTTTGTACTCAAGTGGATTTGTATTAGGTCCCGCAGTAGGAGCCGTATTTATGAGTTTAAGCACCATTATCGTTGCAGTGAACGCGAAATTATTGAAGATAAAGTAATAACTGCTAGTATGCAAACGAAATCTAAACACATACTTATACATTCGTCACCGGAAAAAGTATTCACTTATATGGACAACATAGGCAATACCGGAATACACATGATGAAGAGTTCTATGCCTATGATGGGTAGTAAACTGCAATTGCAGCAGCTCTCTTCGAATAACGTATGACCGGATGTGAAATTCAGATGGTTCGGGAAAATGCTGGGTTTCACAATGGATTTTACCGTCATTGTGACAAAATGGATACAAAACGAAGAAAAGATATGGGAAACAGTTGGTGATGCGCAGATGATAATTCTCTCATGGTACAGGATGCATCTTCTCTTAACACCAGTAGGTGAATCTACAAAAGTCGAATTAAGTATCGATTATGAAATGCCAAAAAATTTATTTTTTAGGTTCATTGCTTTTATTTTGGCTCCGATATATGCGAAATGGTGTATAAGCAATATGCTTTATGACAGCCAAAGGGCACTTCAAACATCGCCTTTACTCACATGAAGCTACAACCAGTTAATCTAAGTTCAATAGTACTTACATTCGCTGGTGCGCTTTTGATGGCAATGGGAATGTATTTTATTTTTTTAAGACCGCCTCTTCTACCGGAGGACTTAAGGTATATGAATACCAGCCTAACGATTATCCAAAAAACTATACCCGGACTTCAAGATTGGGTAAGTAAAGTATTTTGGGTGATGGGAAGTTACATTTTTACTACAGGTTTTTTTACGATTTACATCGCTCTTAAACCTTTTAAGAGCCGAGCACCGGGTGTCATAGCGGTAGTAATAACGACAGGATTAACATCTATTATTGCTATGACAACTGTAAACTTTATCCTTGGCTCAGATTTTAAATGGATTTTACTCGGATTTTCGATGCTTTGGGTCGGGGCGATAATACTTCATAAATTTCATAAATAATAAAAAATAAAAATGCGAACAAAAATATTTATCCTGGGAGCGTCACTCTTTTTAACCACATCAGTTAATGCGCAAATGCCCGGGATGGATATGTCAAAACCGACATTGCATAAAAAGAAAATCCCGTTCGAAATTTCAGGACGACAAGAAAAAACACTTTCGGAAGAAAATGTTAGTGATTTACTGGCGAAGCAGAATAAAAATCAAATAATTTCTGATCATGCTTTCATTACCAACGACAACGAATCCCAGGTTGTTGTTACTACCGGACCGGCAGAAGATATGCTTTCGTATCGCATACAAGGTCTGCGTAATCAAACGATCGCAATGAAACCAGGTACCAAACTACAGGTTGTTTTTGTGAACAGTGATGATGATATGCACCATGATATGCGTTTCGGTGCTAGCCCAGCATCGTGGTCTTCTTCACCTGATATTACTGCTACAGTTGGTACAGAGAACTTATCACCGGTGCTGAATAAAAAAATATTTATGGCAGAGCCGAGTACGTTCAGAAATTCCGACACGATCTTAACATCCCCGAAAACGGAACAGCAGATATTTCAGCCATTACTCTCGGTTATAGCAGAAGGCTTGTGACTGTTGTAAAGGTTGATTTCGAGCTTGGAATCCAAGCCACATATAATGTTATTCCTGAAAGTCTGAGATCATATTATGGAAATTCTCCATACGGCGCGCAAATTTATTTAGCAATCCATCCGGCATTGATGCAGATGGCAATGAATCACTGATTTTTGAGTTCATGTGTAACTTTGCCATCCTATTTAGCATTTATAGGTAGGAATATAATAAAAATCATGTAGGGTATCAGTATGAAATATTATTTGTCATTCTGAGCGCTAGCGAAGAATCTGAGCTTTCAGGATAAATGAAATCTCAGATTTTTCAACCGCTTCTGCTTCTATGTTCACGCCAGAATGTTTGAATGATATGTTTGAAACTGATGCACTACCAAAAATCATAATTCAATGAAATCAGCAAAAATTTTTTTCATCGTAATTTTCTGCTTAACGATCTCAATTCCACCTTTGCTCTTCGCGACTCAAACGGCCGAGCGATTCAAGCCGATTGAGATTACTATACAGCATTCACAGCAAGGAATAAATAATGTTTGGGACGATGTATTGGTCTCCGGAATTATCAAAGCGCCAGATGGAAGAGCTTTTAGTGTAAATGGATTTTATCATTCAAAAAATCTATGGATGGTTCGTTTCGCACCGGATCAGATCGGCACATGGAAATATCAACTGAGCATAGCCGATAAAAACGGACAATCACAGGTCATTGATTCATTTCAATGTATAACATCATCGGAGCAGGGCTTCATTCGTCTGCATCCGACTAATCCAAAACGATGGATATACTCCGGAACCGGCAATCTCTACACTGCCGTAGGTTTCGGCGATTGCATGGGTGCAACGCGCGATTCAATTCTTGCAAATACCAGCCAGGACGGTGGTTACAGACCACACGGTTATCACGAAGGTATTGAATGGATTCTACCTTACAGTCAGTATTTAATTTCTTACGGAGACGCTGCGGGATTTAATATTTACCGATATAGCGATGGTAACTGCGCGTATTCAATTGTAAAAAATATTTCTGCTTCCGGCAATGATTATGATACATTGCACTCCCGATGGACGGACACACTTTTTTCGGCTCTGCGTTCGCATGGCTTCCGCATTTACATGACGATCTTAGCGAATGTTCCGGGAAATTCTTCTGATGATAATTCAATGGCTGCAACGGAGCGTTATGCCCAATATTGTATTGATCGTTATGGCAGTTTAGTAGATTTTTGGGAA
>JANYLL010000069.1 GCA_025357895.1 Ignavibacteriota bacterium | reverse complement strand
TCCGCCCTGCCGGGGAAGTTTGGGCAAGCAAACAATGGCTACATAATAAAAAAGCAGGAGCAACGACAGCAGACAAAAGACTTTTAAATGCTCCAGACCTTTGTTTAATGCAAGAATATCTTTTTTTCATTAGCATTTAATGTGTAGAATGTTCATCTTTGCCGTGATGAGGTTTATGTTTTTGCTCCAGAAGCATTTTTTCATGTTCATCGGCAAGATCTTTCTGATGGTGCTTTTCTTCAAGTTCTTCTAACTCCATTGCCACGGCAAGTTCATTGTCCTTCGAGCGTAATTCGATCTGATAGTACAGAGCTGGCAAAACGAGCAATGTCAGAATGAGTGCACTTGCAAGTCCGCCGACAATAACTGTTGCAAGCGGACGCTGCACATCAGAGCCGATACCGGATGCTAGGGAAGCGGGGATCAATCCTAACATTGCAACCATCATCATCATCAGGATAGGCCGGAGTTCTTCTTCAGCTCCGCGCATAACGGCATCCCGCAGATTCATTTTTTCATGTAGTCGTAAATGATTGAAGCGGCTGATAAGCAGAACGCCTGACATCACAGCCACCCCAAAAAGAGAAATAAAACCGACTCCGCTCGAAACGGAGATATTAATACCTCGAAGCCACAAAGCAATAACACCACCGATAAGTGCGAGGGGAACATTCACTAAAACGATCAATGCGTATTTTGCAGATTTAAAAGTAATAAAAAGAAGTGAGAAAATAAGGAAGAGCGTAATCGGCAATATGAATTGCAAATGTTTTTTTGCGCGCGTGAGATTCTCGAACTGACCGCCCCAATCGACATCATAACCCTGTGGTAGATGCAGAACTGACGCTACTTTTTTCTGCGCTTCTTCGACGAAAGAACCTTGATCGCGCCCGCGCACATTAGTCCGAACTCCTATTTGCCTGTGACCATCTTCGCGGGCGATGATCGTCGAGCCGTCTTCAATTCCTATATCAGCAAGTTCGGATAGCGGAATGCGCTGTCCGGTCGGAGACGTTACTTCCAGATGGGTAACTTCATCAACGGTTGAGCGCGTATTTGCCTGATAGCGGACGATAATATCAAATTTACGTTCACCTTCATAAAGATTCGAAACAGGTTTTCCTGCAACTGCAAGTTCTATCACATCTTCGATGTCCCGGACATTGATGCCGTAACGGGCTGCTGCCTGGCGATTCACCTTTATTCGTAATTGTGCCTGATCACCTTCTTCTTCGATTCCGCAATCGGTTGCACCTTTAATTTCTTTAATGGTTCTATAGATCGTATCGGCATAGCTGCGAAGTTTTTTCAGATCATTGCCGTTAACAAGTACGGCAAGATCGGCAGATGAACCCGTAACAGCTTCGGTAACATTATCTAAGATAGGTTGCGAAAAACTGAAAAGCGCACCCTGTATTTTTGATTGAAGTGTATTTTTTATTTCGTCGATTAGTTTATGCTTATCCATACCCGAAGGCCAGGTGCTATAAGGAGTAAGTTCGACATGTGTTTCGATGCGGTTCGGTCCGTAGGGATCAGTACCGTCGTCATTGCGTCCGAGCTGGGTGATGACGGCGCGAACTTCAGGATACGGACTGATCGCTTCGCGAATAAGAGGCGGATAGTGAGAGGATTCCGTTAAAGAAATGCCGGCAGGCAGAATGGTACGAACCACTATTGCGCCTTCATCGAGCTCCGGTAAGAATTCAGTACCGAGCTTTAAGCCAAGATATCCCGCACCAATAACGATTACAAGTGCTGCAACGATCACAAATTTTCTGTTGGATATAAGAATATTTGTAATAATACCATAAATTTTCTGAAGCCAAGCAAAAATGGGATTTCTCCATTCTTTAACTTTTCCCGACTTGAAAAAATATGTTGCCAATACCGGTACTAATGTAAGGGCTAAAAGCAATGATCCCGCAATGGCATAGCTCAGAGTATAAGCCATCGGTGAAAAAAGTTTACCTTCGACACGGGTTAGCGTGAAGAGCGGGAGATACGCGAGAATGATAATGATCACAGAAAAAAATATTTGTCTGTCTACATCCTGTGTTGCTTCGATGATAAGGCGGAATGTACCTTTATGCTCACGTTCTTCCTGCGGAGTATGGACAAGCCTCCGCATGATAGCTTCGATCATGATCACAGCACCATCAACGATGATACCGAAATCTATTGCACCCAATGAAAGAAGATTTGCCGGAATGCCCGTCATCCTCATAACAATAAAAGCCCAGAGCAGAGAAAGTGGAATCGTCACCGCGGCAAGCAGCGCAGCACGTACATTGCCTAAGAAAAAAAGCAAGATAATGACAACAATGGTTACTCCTTCTATCAATGTATGGCTTACGGTATGAAGCGTATTCTCTACAAGTTCAGTGCGATCATAGAGTGTTATGATCTGAACTCCTTCAGGCAAAGCAGATTTAACTTCTTCAAGCTTTTCTTTCAAACTTGCAATCACTTCGGAAGGATTTTCTCCGCGCCGCATGAGTACAAGGCCTTGCACTCCATTTGGAATATCCTTATTTCTTGTATTATCACTATAGCCAAGAATTCCGCTCGGAGTAAGAGCAGTAATTTCTATGGTCCCGACATCATGTATATAAATTGGTGTACCCGCCGAAGAACTTTGCAGAACGATTGCGCCGATATCTTCTGCCTTCTCGATTCTTCCGATACCGCGAATAGCCAACCCCTGGCTTCCGCGCTCGATCATATTGCCCCCTGTGTTCGCATTGTTCGCTTGAATGGCGTTTTGAACAGCATTAATGGTCAATCCATATTTCCGTAAACGAATCGGATCAACGACAACACTATACTGCTTGACGAGTCCGCCGAAATTACTGATATCGGCAATGCCTTTTGCCTGTAATAATTTTGGTATGACAACCCAATCCTGAAGCGTGCGCAGATCCATCGCTGAAAATCCCGGCGTTCCTTCAAGAGTATAACGATAAATTTCTCCGACAGGAGTAGAAAGTGGTGCAAGGCCAGGTGTCAATCCGTCGGGAATATCCGCATCGCGAAGTTTTTCGATCACTTGTTGGCGCGCAAAATAATCGTCCGTTCCTTCATCGAAGGTCAACTTGACAATAGAAAGACCGAAGATCGTCCGTGATCTACGATTCACTACGCGAGGTACAGCGTTCAATGCACGTTCGATTGGAATGGTTACCTGTGACTCAACTTCTGCTGCCGCTCTTCCCGGATATTTCGTAATAACATCAACTTCCGTATCGGCTACATCGGGATATGCTTCGATCTTCAA
>JANYLL010000005.1 GCA_025357895.1 Ignavibacteriota bacterium | reverse complement strand
AGCAATTCCAAAAAAATCTTCGGTGGGCACCTTGACAAACGCTTTTTTATTTAGTATTTTTGTATTCCGAAGTTCGTCTATCCGTTACCCCACACTATCCCCAACCACCTCAACCTCCGCAGCTTTAATGTCTTTGGCATGTGGCGGCATTGAGGCGTATTTTTTATTTATTGCGCGGTTGATAGGGTAGAGCATTGCCGTCATGACGGTCATCGTGCCGACGACAACGTAACCAAGCGTATCGTAATGTTCTATCATTCCGGTTGGCGATTGAGATACGATCTGTCCTGCGATAACGGAAGCTGCTCCGCCGGATAATTGCATGATGGCAGAGTTGACGCTCATGAATGCTCCGCGGTCGGTCGCAGCGGGAATTGCCGTCATGAGTGCTGAAGCCGATACCATTCGCGCCGTGATCGCAGCAAAAAGCGCTACACTCACTATGCAGGCAAGCCAAAACGGAGTAATTCCTAAATTTGTATAAATAACGACGACGATCATTGCCGCTACCGAGCCAATGACGAACATTTTATATTTTCCGATCTTATCGCTTAAGCGCCCTGCAAGCGGACCGAATATCATCGAAAAAATACCTGTAACAAGATAGAGCATCGGAAGCTGCTCCATCGTAAGTCCGATATTATGGGTTCCGAATGCACTTCCGAACGGCATCAACATGAAGCCTCCTGAAGCAAGAAACGACATTGTCAAAAAAGCCCAGAGATACGAAGGCTTCGAAACCGTTGCCCATAAATGGTGAAAGGCTTTTCTATCAGGATGCAGATTGAGATGTCCGGTTACAGGTTTCATATAGAAAAGCATGATCACTCCGACAATGGAGCCAAAAATAGCGATCATCCAAAAACAGGAATGCCAGCCGTAATTATTGGCAAGTATCAAGCCTATCGGAATGCCAAGCACCTGACTGGCAGAAAATGCCATCTGAATATATCCCATCACCCTGCCGCGAACCTGCATTGCGAATAGATCAGTAACAATGGCAAGAGAAACCGAGCCGATAACTCCGCCAAAAATTCCGGTAATGATGCGAGCGGCAAGCAGCGTATTAAAATCCGGTGCAAACGCACACATTACCGTTCCGAGGATAAACCCTACATAAAAGAAAAGCAGAAGTTTTTTGCGGTCGAACTTATCAGCAAACCCGGCAGCAAGCAAACCGGATATACCTGCACTGAATGCATAGGCTGATACAACAAGACTGAACTTCGAAGGAGTAATATCAAGAGTTCTCATGAGTATCACTCCGAGCGGAGAGATCACCATGAAATCTAAGATCACCGTGAATTGAAGAATTGCAAGTAATGCGACGATGAAAACTTCGTAGCGGGTAAATATTTTTTCTTTTGCCATAAGGTATTTAATACGCAGAAAGACGATTGAGTTTCATTTTTATTGTAACATTTTATTCATCTTACGTGTATTTTAGTCCTATCGTTATTCTGCTCGCTCTTTTTTGGGACATCTATAATTAATGATTGGAATTTTACGCAGTTTTTCTCTGAGCATTTTTTTCTTTATGCTGTTGGGACCGAAAATTATTTTTGCTCAGCCAGATTCAGTTTTACTGCATGAAGAAACACTACGCGGAACAGTTCTTACCGCTGAATCTCATCTTCCGATTGCCCATGCGCGTGTTTCCATCGTAGGGACAAAACTTGGCGCTATAACATCGGTCTCCGGTGATTTTCGTATTCCCAATGTGCATGTAGGGCATTATATCATTCATGTCACAGCGAACGGATATTCTCCTGCATCGCAGGAAGTTGTTGTAAGTTCAGCGCATCAATCGGTTCTTGATTTTCAATTGAGGGAGCGTATCGTTCAAGGAGATTCGATCACGATTATCGGATCGAATTCACTGCAAGCTATTAATACCGTTGCTGCAGTCAGTGTTACTCCGTTTAGTATTGAAGACGTGAAACGATATGCTGCTGCATTTGAAGATCCATCGCGTATGGCAGATAATTTTGCAGGAGTTTTCGGACGCGGAACGACGAATAACTATATCGTCATTCGGGGCGGTTCGCCGATCGAACTTCTGTGGCGCATGGATGGGATCGATGTACCTAATCCCAATCACTTAGGGAAGAATGGCTCGACGGGGGGATTGATCAGTGCCATCAATAGTGAAATGTTAGGCAACAGCGATTTTTTTACAGGCGCTTTTCCCGCCGAATATGGTACAAAACTTTCCGGTGTTTTTGATCTTCATACCCGCAATGGCAACAGCGAAAAATTGGAAGGTTCGGCGCAAATAAGTTTTAACGGAATGGAGCTGATGGGCGAGGGACCTATTCCTCTTTCAGGATTAGAAGGCAGTTCTTTTCTTATCGCTTATCGTCATTCCACGCTTGGTTTTTTGCGATCAATAGGACTTCTTAATTACACAGATCTTCCGGATTTTGATGATGCGATGATGAAACTCCGTTTCAAATTTGGCGAGCGTGATCATATAGATGCTACAGGGCTTTGGGGTACTGCTGCACTTAAAGATGACAATTCAGCCAGTTCTGAGATCGGTGCAGGATCAGGGATACTCATAGGCGGACTTGATTGGCAGCATATTTTTTCTGACGATCTGATTACGAATCTACTTATTAATCATGCGGAAAATAGGTACGATGAAAGCATTCTGGGCAGTACGGAAAAGATAACTATCGCGTACAATACTTTCAAATTGGAAGCGAACTATACACCAAGCCCTTTGCAGAATTTTAAAGCAGGTGTAGCAGCGCAAAAAGCAAATGTCGTGATAAATCAACCGCAGTCATCCGGCTTTAATTTTAATACTACACAACATACAAACTTATACCAAGCGTATATAAATTGGAATTGGCATATTATTCCGCAGCTTGTTCTCAATACCGGACTTTATAGCCAGTTTATTCAGTACGATTCAGGAAGTTCTTATGAGCCTCGCGCATCACTTGCCTGGAGTCCGGAGGAGGAGCATACCTTCGCAATTGCATTCGGAGTGCATCGCCAGCCCGAGCCGATACGATTTACACAGGCTCTGCATTATGTCGGCGGCTATACGTTTCGTCCTTCGCCCGATCTGCTTATTAAAGCCGAGGGGTATTACAAAGGATATTCAGATGTTCCGATTCATGCCTTGGTCAAAGATGATTATTCATTTCTTAATGAGGGCTTCGCCGAACGCTTAGATTTTAGTGATCTTGTCAATAAAGGAGTCGGCAAAACGTATGGCGCAGAATTAACTCTGATGAAGCATTATGATAAGGGTTATTACATTACTGCGGCAGCATCATACGTTCGGCAGCAGTTTGCAGGCTCCGATGGCATTTGGCATTTCGGAGCATTCGATAATATTTATATCGTGAATTTTCTTGCCGGCTATGATATTCCTCTCGGTGCAAATTCCATGCTGACACTCAGTGAAAAATTTACTGTTGCAGGCGGCAGTGCATATACTCCGTTCGATCTTGCAAGATCAGAAGCAGCTGGGCATGGTATTCTGGATTCTGCTCATGCATTTAGTGCGAGAAATCCTCCGTATATCCGTATTGATATTAATGCGGAATTCCATATTAATTGGACTGCCTCCACTCTTACTATTTATGTATCTGTGCTCAATGCATTAAACATTAAAAATCCTACTTCCAGATATTTTACCTATGATAATAATGGTCGGCCTTTTGTCAAGTCAGACTATGACCTTCCGATCCTTCCCATAGTAGGAATTCGGTTTGATTTTTAAAATTAATTAGTGTAGTATTGTTACTATAAGCGTTTTCTTCATATTCCATGAATTTTTCTTCTTAGATAAGCATTACCATAAGACACAGAACTATAACCCACGAGATATTTTGTGATGGAATGATTTTCTTTTTTTTCATTCCGAATCATTTAGATCAATAAATGAAACACACAGGAGTAGGAGCTATTATTCTAGCTTGCTTATTATTATTCCATCAGCAGGCAAATGCTCAGGCGTATGGGTATTTGAGTGCACTTTCCGTTGCGCAAGGCGAGAAATTGCGATTCTATATTTCTACCAATGATGCGAAGTTCGATCTGATCATCAGTAAGCTCGGATCGCAGAAAAAAGAAGTTCTGACTCTTCATGATCTTCCCGGAGGTATCCAACCCACAAGCGACAGCGCTTTCATCAACGGCTGCAATTGGAAAGCTACGACAGAGATCGTGATTCCATCTTCGTGGGCATCGGGTGTTTATGAAGCCGATTTTCCTTCTGCCGATTCGGTTAAAAAACTTATTTTCGTGGTCAGAGAAAAAGATCTTGGCAAGCATTCGAAGATCGTCGTATGTCTGACAGCAAATACGTGGCATGCCTATAATAACTGGGGCGGAAGAAGTCTTTACGATTTTAATTCTTATTCGCAGACGGCTTCAGTAAAAGTTAGTTTTGATCGTCCTTTTACTGACACCTTAAAAAATAATTATTTCCGCTGGGCAGATAAACTTGTAATCTGGCTTGAAGATCATCATATAGACGCAGAGTTTTGTGTCAATACCGATCTTGACCGCGATCCGTGGTTTCTTTCGCATTACAAAGTATATGTAAATCCGGGACATGATGAATATTGGTCGAAGGCAGAGCGAAACTCACTGGAAACATTTTTGCATTATGCAGGAAGAATAATTTGTCTATCGGGTAATACATGCTGGTGGCAGGTTCGCTTTGAAGATAGCCTGCGCACGATGGTTTGCTATCGCGATTCATCCATCGACCCCATGTACCCGCTTCATGATTCACTTGTCACCGGAAATTGGAGCAGATCACCTGTGAACGATCCGCCGAATTTGCTTTTAGGAGTTAGCTTCGAGCATGGCGGCTTTATTAATAGTAGAAATATTTTTCCGCAGACTCTAGGATACGGAGGATACACAATATTCAATTCGCATCACTGGATCTTCGGAGGTACCGGTGCCAAGAATGGCGATGTCATGGGCGCGCAGGATGCTATAGCCGGTTATGAAGCCGACGGCGCATTGTTTAATTGGCATGGCGGATTTCCTGAAGTAACCGGAGAAGATAAAACTCCGAAGAATTTTTCTATTCTGGGGATTTCACCTGCGGCATCATCTGCGAATCTGCCTGCAGGTCATGCAACAATGGGATATTACTCTACTTCAACCGGCGGTGCTGTCTTTAATGGATCTTCAACTGATTGGGTCAAGGGGATTGATGGTGATGATTCTGTTCAATCGCAGATGCTCGCAAATATTTTTTGGAGATTTAATTCCTATTTTGATCTTCCGCCGGAGATCACAAGTTACTCACCTGCCCGCATCACCCATGATTCGATCAATCATGAATGGGTTGATATTAATCATCTGAGCATGATGCTTTCGGCTAATACCATAGATACCTTTACGATTCATGGCAGAGGACCGACAGGAAAAAAACCTTTTTATTCATGGCGTATAGCAGGAAAAAATGTAGGGTTCGATTCGGTTTTTATTCTGACTCCGGAATTGAAAAAACCATTTCCGGCTGCATTCCTTCTTGAAGGATGTGCAAGTATTGGTTATGATAAAGCAGTTGTCGATTGGGCACTCTTAGATACGACGATGAGATTTCTCAGCGCTCCGCCTATTGTATGCAAGAAGCATTCATTTTATTTTTATCAGGCAGTAGCGGCATCGCTTGTTGATGAACATCCGGTTTATTCAATGGTCTACGGTCCTTCCTGGTTGAAAATGGATTGGAGAGGAAAGCTTACAGGTTTTGTAGGCAATCAGACCGGCGATCAGACCGTGATACTTCGCGCAATCGATTCCAAAGGCAATTATGATTTTCAGACATTCAATGTTCATATAGCCGATTCGGTGTTGGCAGTTGCCGAGCTTCCTGATAATGTTGTTCGTTTACAATGCTTCCCGAATCCGATAACCGATCAAACGCATTTTCTTTTTACGATCGAAGAGAAAGCTCATGCCGAGATCGAAATAATTGATATGAAGGGAATTCGCATTACTACACTTTCGGCAAAAGGAGAGTTGCGATCAGGTCCGCATGTTTTGGAATGGAATCGCACTGATGATCAGGGCAGGAGGGTAGCATCCGGCATTTATCTTTGCCGCCTGAATATTATTACATCCTCAGGAAAATCAGCCTCGGTGATCGAAAAATTAGTGGTGATGTGAGCAACGTATGTATCTATGCAAAAACTTTTTACAGCGATTGCAGTGTGCTTTTTCATTCTTATCTTCTGTGCCAATGGCTTTGCGCAGGAAGGCGGTTATCTTAGCAGATTATCTATAGTGAAGGGAGAAAAAATTGTTTTTTATCTCTCGACCTCACGTACGAATTTTGATCTGAATATTTACCGTTTGGGAGAAACGAAAACGCTGGTTCACACTTTCCCATCACTTTCCGGAGGTATTCAAATCACTCCTGATAGTTCATATACTCATGGCTGCAACTGGAATAAAAATGCAGAAATGAACATACCCGATGATTGGGCTTCCGGAGTTTATGAAGCCGATCTTCCGACATCAGCCGGGATCAAACCGCTTATTTTTGTTGTGAAGGAGAAAATCCCCGGCACATTTTCAAATATCGTTGTCAATCTTACCGTCAATACCTGGCAGGCATATAATAATTGGGGCGGAAAAAGTCTCTATCATTTCAATTCCACCGATCTGGTGGAATGTCCGAAGCTTTCATTCAACAGACCGTTCTCTGATACGACGACAGCATACTATTTCCGGTGGACTGATAAACTTGTCCGCTGGCTGGCGAAAGAAAAAATACCTGTCGAATTTTGTATTAGCACCGATCTTGACCTCGATCCGCAATTCATGCATCATTACCAAATGTATATTACCGTCGGGCATGATGAATATTGGTCGCTTCCTGAACGCGATGAATGCGAACATCTTCTGGCGCGCGGAGGAAAAATGATCGTCCTATCGGGCAATACATGTTATTGGCAGGCACGGATAGAAGATAGCGGACGCACGTTCGTCTGCTTTCGCGACCCAAGTCTCGATCCTGAATTTCCGTTACGCGATTCCATGGTCACGTCTCTTTGGAGCCGTCCGCCGATCTCTGATCCTGAAAATAAATTTATCGGAGTCAGCATGAATGCCGGCGGCTATGTCAATAGCGACAGGCTTTTTCCCGCCGATAGCGGATACGGAGGATATACGGTTTTTAATTCGCATCATTGGATCTATAAGAATACCGGCGTACTCGACGGCCATGTTATCGGCTTATCTGATAGCATCGTTGGCTATGAAGTTGACGGAGCATTGTATCGTTGGCAGGAGGGCATTCCGGTAGTAACATCGCTTGATTCAACTCCCAAAAGTTTTCGGATATTGGGAATGTCTCCTGCTGCAAATAGCAGTGGTGTACGAAATGGAGATGCAACGCTTGGATATTACTACACTCCGAGCGGCGGAGCTGTGTTTAATTCCGCTTCAATTAATTGGGTAAGCGGACTTGCCGATACGAATTCCCCAATGCCGCAGATGCTTCGGAATGTTCTCCGTCAATTTTTAATTAAGCAGACTCTTCCGCCCGAGATCATCACTGCCGAG
>JANYLL010000030.1 GCA_025357895.1 Ignavibacteriota bacterium | reverse complement strand
CTATCATCTTCGTGGCGCTTGCCGTGTTGGGGCTTTTCGGATTTTCGAAGCTTGGAGTTGACCTGCTTCCAAAAATGGATTTTCCGTTTGTCTCCGTTATTACTGCCTATCCCGGAGCAGGACCGGAAGAAATTGAAGATCTTGTCACGAAGCCTATTGAAGAAGCGGTCGCTGCGACAAGCAACCTCGATAATGTTCGTTCATTTTCGAACGAAGGATATTCTATTGTACTCGGGCAATATCTGCTCACGGCAAATTCCGATCAGGCAACTGCCGATGTGCAAAGCCGCGTTGACCGCATTCGCTCCCAGCTTCCCAAGGATGCAGACGTACCGAAAATTCAAAAGAACGATATCAGCGCTGCGCCGATCCTGCGAATGGCGCTGACTTCAACCGTTCTCACGCCTACCGAGCTATTCCAACTTGCAAAAGATAAATTAAAAACCAGGATCGAAGCAACCGAGGGCGTTGCCGAAGTTGATATATCAGGCGGAAGAGAACGTCAGATCAAGGTCAGCGTCGATAACGATAAGCTTCATTCCTATAATCTCTCGATCACGCAAGTCCAACAAGCGCTTGCCGGAGCCAATCTCGATTTCCCTACCGGAAAAATATCGCAGCCGACCGATCAGTATCTTGTCCGTGTCAAAGGAAAATTTCAATCGATCGATGAGATAAAAACACTGCCGATCATGACGCTGCCATCGGGTTCGACTGTGTATCTCGGCGATATTGCAAAAGTCGAAGACAGTTATAATGAAGATCATCAGCCGACGCGGCTCACCTTAAAAGAAGCAGTCGGCATAACCATAATAAAAACATCCGATGCTAATTCGGTAGAAACTGCTGATCATGTTTATACGATCATGCATAAATTAGAAGATGAGTATAAACAGTTTGGCATAAAATTCGACATTTCGCAGGATGTAACGACATTCACTCGCGCTTCGATCTCCGAAGTATTCAGTGCGCTGCTTATGGCGATCTTGCTGGTGTCGTGCGTCTTGTTCTTATTCCTTCGTTCGGGAAGAAATGCGCTGATCGTACTTATCTCGATTCCAACATCACTTATCTCGACGCTTTTTTTCATGTGGATCTTCGGATTTACGATCAACATGATGTCGATGATGGCATTATCCCTGGTGATCGGAATTCTTGTCGATGATTCGATCGTCGTGCTGGAAAATATTCACCGAAAACTCGAAGAAGGCGAAACGCCGGTCGACGCGGCGATCAAAGGACGTAATGAGATCGGCTTTGCCGCCATTGCTATTACTCTTGTTGATGTCGTCGTGTTTCTGCCGATCTCGCTTGTCAGTGGACTTGCCGGAAAAATTTTCCGTGAGTTCGGACTTACCGTTGTCGTCTCAACGCTGATATCGCTCTTTGTGAGCTTCACGCTTACTCCGATGCTTGCCGCAAAATTCGGGCGCGCGCATGAAACGATCAAATTCAAACCGCTGCGCTGGATAAGCGATAAATTTGAACACTTTCAGGATTGGCTGGAGATCAAGTATAAAAATATTCTCGGCTGGTCATTGCAGCATAGGTGGGTCATTGTTTCGACTTCGCTCCTGCTATTTCTCGGAAGCTGCAGCTTAGTTATTACAGGAAAGATCGGCGGAGAATTCATTACCAATCCCGATAGAGGTGAATTCGCGGCGAACTTCGATTTCCCCGACGGCACTAATACAGAGACGGCTGATTCGCTCGTAAAGGTCTACGAAAAATTACTGGCACAGGATAAGAATGTCGAGCGGTTCCAAACTGTCGTCGGCAAACAGGAAAATGCCTGGGGCGTCGTCGAGCGTCCGAGCGTGGGGCAGATTTCTGTGCGAATGGTCGAAGCCGCTAAGAGTACTCGCACAACCATTGAAGAAATGAAATATGAAACCGATCTTGCAGCGCAAGTTCCGGGATTGATCGTGCGTACTTCACCGATCGGAATATTCGGTTCGGCAAATCAAGCGCCGATCCAGATCGAAACCCGCGGCGATGATCTTTCAAAGATCTCCGCATATTCCGATACGTTGATCGAGCATATTAAAAATATGCCGGGACTCAAAGATCTAAAAAGTTCGTACGAAGAAGGGCAGCCGGAAGTAAAGATCGTATTTGATCGCGACCGTCTTGCTTCAAGCGGATTTACTATCGGCGAAGCTGCGCTTGCAGTCCGTACTGCGCTTGCAGGCAATACCGACGTAAAATATAAAGAGGGCGAGACGGAATATAATATCAATGTCATTCTTGATAAGATCGACCGTTCGAATTCAAAAGATGTTGCCAACGTCTCGCTTACCAATCG
>JANYLL010000026.1 GCA_025357895.1 Ignavibacteriota bacterium | reverse complement strand
AATGTATCGCCGGGAAGGAAAAATCCGACGAGCAATCCTGTCTCGGCAAAAATGATCAGGCATAGCAGAGGAATGCCGCCATTGGTGATGATCTGATGCAAACCATCGGATGAGAACAGCGAATGAAAAAATTGCGAAATGGCGTCCATGAATCTGTTTTTAGTTTAAGAAGGTTATAATACCCATATTTTTGCAGTGAAGTTCATTTTAATTTTTTATACGGTCATTGCGAGGAGGGCTTCAGCCCGACGCGGCAATCCCCTGAGGTTTTAATCGGATGTTTCTTAATAAACCGGAAGGGGATTGCTTCGTCGTTACTTCGTGATTTCTCGCAATGACACATTGATTAACAATTCTCAATCTCAATTCTATGGAGCGTACTCTTGATTCATGGCATAGCCCGACCCTCGGTAAAGAAATGCCGATCGTAACATACGGTTTCGCCGGTCCGGCGTTCCTAATGTTTCCATCAGCGGCAGCGGATTATCTGGAATACGAAAGATTTTATCTCATCGATTCCATCAAAGATCATCTTGAAACGGGACGTATCAGAGCCATTTCGATCAATTCCATCAATTCCGATAGCTGGCTTAATGAGCAGGTTGCGCCTCGTGAAAAAGCCATTCGGCATCAGCATTATAATAGATATATTACGGAGGAAGTCTATCCTTTCATCATGCAGAAAATTTCCGGAAATAATCCGTTGATCTATACGATGGGAGTTTCTTTCGGAGCACTTCATGCAATGAATACTTTGCTTCGCCGACCTGATATTTTTGATGGTGCTATTGGAATGAGCGGCGTTTATGATCTGAAAGAATATTCGAAAGGATATTTCGATCGGGACGTGTATTTTAATTCCCCGATGGATTATTTGCCGAACCTGACGGATGAAAATGTATTGGATAAGCTCAGTCATAATAAAAAAATATATCTCTATACCGGCAGCGGAGAGTATGAAGATCCTTCAGGAAGCTGGAAGATGGCAGAACAATTAGGGATGAAAAATATTCCGAACTATGTGGAATGCTGGGATGAGACCTGGAAACATGATTGGCCGACATGGAGAGCAATGCTGCCGCAGGCAATTGAAAAATATTTTTAATTTTTTCTTGCAACAAGCATCACCGTTTCATATTGCTCGACAACCTTTCTATTTGGGAATGCTTTCTCCAGAATAAGGGACGCCCCTTCGATGAAATGTGGAAGATCTGCCGAACTGATTCCGACACCGATATACGATTTTGAAAGAAGAAAGCCTACGTAATTTTCAGGTGAGTAGGAGCATTCGAAGGAAAATGTGTAGCGTTCGATGGGTCCGTAGAGCTTAGATGAATTGATATGATCCGGGAAATCGGCACTTAAAATATCTGCACCGCCTTTATACTTGGGGTTATGTTTTTTTATGAGCGAGGTGATCTCAGTGTAGTAATTATCTTTTGTATTGGTGACCTGATTCCAAAGAAGAACCAGCGATTTTCCGGGTTTCAAAATACGCCAGGCTTCAACGAGGGCAGACGGTTTATCCATCCAATGAAAGGCTTGTGCAAGAGTAACCAGATCGAGAGATTCGTTCAGCAGTCCTGTTGCTTCACCAGGCGCTTCGATCGTTCTGATGTTTGAAAGCCCCTCTTCTTCAGCGGAGATATGAAGTTGATCGAGCATGAGGGTTGCAGTATCAACTGCATAAACTAGACGGACGTACTTTGCAAGTTCAAGAGCGATGCGCCCGGTACCGGTACCAATATCGGCAACTTCGCTTGCCCTATCAAGCTCCCCGAGGGTAACAAGAAAGAGCAATGCCTCTGCAGGATAATGCGGACGGTACGCGTTATACTGTTCGGCAAGAGCATTAAATATGGTTTTGTTATCGAATAGCATTATCTGATCTCAAACTCAGATTCTTCTTTGATATTGATCTCGTTTTGTATGACAGAAACAACTTTTGCATCCGGCGGGCCATGATGCGTCCATTGTATGAAGCGTTCAAGGGCTTCGGGCGTTCCCTGCGCTTCGATCTCAACAGTGCCGTCAGATAGATTTCGCGAATAACCGGTAATATTTGCCAGCTGTGCTTTGCGGCGGGCATTATAACGAAATCCGACGCCATGGACTACTCCTGAAACGATAAGATGAACCCGTTTCAAAATTACTCGGTAAATTCTTTTATAGTATGACGTGCAATGACCATGCGCTGAACTTCACTTGTACCTTCACCAATTGTCAGGAGTTTGGAATCACGCCAGAATTTTTCAACCGGAAATTCTTTGATGTACCCGTAGCCGCCGTGAATTTGAATTGCTTCTTCGCAGACCTGTACGCAAATTTCGCTTGCATAAAGTTTTGCCATGCTTGCATCTTTTCCGAATTGCAGCCCGGCATCGCGAAGCGAAGCAGCTTTATATGTTAGAAGTCTTGCAGCATCGAGTTTCATTGCCATCTGTGCAAGTTTGAACTGCGTCGCCTGCTGCTGTGCAAGAGTTTTACCGAATTGTTTTCGCTCCTGAGAATATTTTATCGCTGCTTCAAAAGCACCTTGGGCGCATCCGACAGAAAGTGCTGCAATGCTGACACGGCCGCCATCTAAGATCTGTAATGCCTGAAGAAATCCTTCGCCTTCGTTGCCGATGAGATTTTCTACCGGTACTTTTACATTATCCATGAGGAGACTCGATGTTTCGCTTGCACGCATTCCAAGTTTATTTTCTTTCTTCGAAGCGGAAAATCCCGTCATGGATTTATCGAGAACAAAGGCGCTAATGCCATGCGATCCTTTTGCGCGGTCTGTCACTGCCATTATCACGGCAGTTTTTCCGTACGTTCCATGCGTGATAAAATTCTTCGATCCATTGACTATATAATGATTTCCATCACGAACTGCAACAGTCTGCGTACCGCCTGCATCGCTGCCGGCGCTTGGCTCGGTTAAGCCCCATGCGCCGAGTGATTCACCGCTTGCAAGGTGTGGAATATATTTTGATTTCAATTCATCTGAACCGAATTTCAAAATATGTCCGGTGCATAAACCGTTATGTGCTGCGACTGAAAGTGCAACTCCAGGACAAACCCGTGCGATTTCTTCGATAATAATACTATTTTCGATCGCGCCAAGACCGGCTCCGCCCAGTTCTGCAGGAACCATAATTCCTAAGAAGCCAAGCTTCGCCATCTTTTGGAATGTTTCCATCGGGAATATCTGCGCTTCGTCCCATTCCATGATGTGCGGCTTGATCTCTGCTTCGGCGAAATCGCGAGCCATCCGGCGGATCGCCTGTTGATCTTCAGTTAAGGTAAAGTTAAGAGTATTTTGGTCCATTTTAGGATGGAGAAAAAGTTTTATAAATAAATAAGGTAGCGGCAGGTTCTAACCTGCGTTCCCAATGCGCGGGCTTAAGCCTGCGGCTACCGGAGATATGCTAACGGGATTTAGTCGTTAGACGTTGCAATGGGCAGCGCCGGAGTTACAGATTGTTCAGGTAAAAGATAAACACTTATCGGCGTAATCGAAGAGACAGGAATGGTATAATTTTTCGTTACTGAACCATCCTTAACCGTAATCTTAGGATTGCTAAGTGGTACATCAAAAAATGCAACTTGTTTTTTAGTCAATATAATTGTCGTTCCGCCCATTGTAACCGTTATTGAGCTATGATCGGGTGAAAGGTTGATGACGCGCACTCTTCCAAAATTTCCCGATGGATTGGTCATCGTATCCGGAAGAGATAAATATGAGAATATATCCGGCTGACCAACCATGTTTTCTTG
>JANYLL010000008.1 GCA_025357895.1 Ignavibacteriota bacterium | reverse complement strand
ATTTCATTGCCGAGAGGGTTGTAAATTTTTAGTGTCGCGAATTCTTCTTGGGATAGAGTGAAGGAGAAGGTTGTTTTTGTGGAGAGAGGGTTGGGGCTTACTGAATACTTAAAAGAATTTTGCTTTTTAACGTTATTTAGAAGAGAATATTTAAATCGCGAAATATTTGACCATAATCCCTCACCCACAGTATTTTTTACTCTTACTCGCCAAAAGTATTTATTATCAGTCACGTTTTGGAAATTAAAGCCACTAAGTGAGACTATAGAATCAAGTACGATTATTTGAAATAAAGAATCTCTACCAACTTGGATTTCATATTGCACTTCGGCAGTAGATTCTGTCCAGAAAAGTTTAATGTTATCACTTCCGAAATAATTTGAATCTTTAGGAAAAGCTATAGGGGTAAACGTAAGATGAATATACTCAGGTCTCGGGAGGAATGTAGAACCCCAATCTCCTTTGTCAGTATAGTTGCCATGAGAGTGGGCGCGTCCCATATTATCATAAAAATAAATAGGTTTATACTGAGAATCGAGAGATGAAATTTTATACCAAGCAGTTTCAGGGTAGTTGATTGCTCTTCCGTAAATATTAAGAGTCAAGGTTTCAGAGAGAATACCAGTGTCGAGTTGGTGTGTGCTATTATGTTGTTCATCTATATTATCCATGGTATGTGAAATCCTGGAATCGGAAGCAGAGACAATTGGTACAGTCGAGATTTGTTTTATAATTCTACTCTCCAAATCCACACGGAAATGCCATCGCCTGTCCCATACATTACTAAATTGAGTCGAAAAATAGGGTTGCAATTGGTATTCATCTGAATAAGTAAAGGGCTTAATTGAAGAAAGCATTTTCCCATCACTCCTATAACCTCTCGCCCCAATCTCAACTAACCCTGCCGAGCCTTTACCTGAAACAGGGATTGTTGCGCGGCAAACAGAATCTGACCAAAATGTTATCGGAAGCGAAAGACTATCAACGAAAATAAATCCCTCCGCACCTCCGAGATCACCATAAACAATGACCTCACCTTTTGATTCATCAACGGACACACTATCAATTATGGCAGGTTGACAAAGACTTATACAAGGTAAGCCAATAATCAGCAATAGCCCAAATATGTATTTTTGATTTCTTCGCATTAATACAAAGTTACGGAATACTGCGGGAGAAAACAAGTGCAAAATTCAATCCCTCAAATAAAAAGCCCGCCATAGGCGAGCTTTTTCATAGTTTATATTTCCAATTTCAGATTTTATCCAGCCTTCGGTCCTGCTTTGCATATTGCATCAGCCGTACCTTCAGTATATTTCTTGAAGTTCTCATTGAACTTTCCAGCAAGGTCTTTGGCTTGTTTATCGTAAGCTTCTTTATCGCTCCAGGTGTCGCGCGGATTCAGGACCTCGTTCGGCACATTCGGAACGGATTTAGGGATGTGCAAGCCGAATATCGGATCTTCCGTCGTCTCGACATTATCGAGCATTCCTGCAAGGGCTTCGTTCACCATTGCTCTTGTATAAGGAAGGTGCATACGTTTGCCGACTCCATAAGGTCCGCCCGTCCAGCCGGTATTGACGAGCCAGCATTTTACATTGTGCTCATCAATTTTTTTACCGAGCAGATCGGCATAGACATTCGGATGATGCACCATGAACGGCGCGCCGAAGCATGTTGAGAAATTCGGTTCGGGCGTGGTAACTCCGCGCTCAGTTCCGGCAAGCTTTGCCGTATAGCCGGATATAAAATGATAGAGCGCTTGCTCTTTTGTTAAGCGGGATATCGGCGGCAGAACACCAAAAGCATCAGCCGTTAAAAACACAATATTTTTTGGATGTCCGCCGACACTTGGTTCGACAGCATTTGGAATATTATGGATAGGATAAGCAGCGCGTGTATTTTCCGTTTTTGATATATCGTTATAATCCGGAACACCCTTATCATCAAGAACAACATTTTCAAGCACCGTGCCGCGTTTGATCGCGCCCCAAATTTCAGGCTCCTGTTCTTTGGAAAGTTTTACGCATTTTGCATAGCATCCGCCTTCGAAATTAAATACTCCTTTATCGCTCCAGCCATGTTCATCGTCACCGATAAGCGAACGGGTTTGATCGGCTGAAAGAGTGGTTTTGCCAGTGCCGGATAGTCCGAAGAAAAGCGCAGTATCGCCTTTCGGTCCGATATTCGCTGAGCAATGCATAGACATTACCCCTTTTAATGGAAGCAAATAATTAAGCGTTGTGAAAATAGATTTCTTCATTTCACCGGCATACTCTGTTCCTCCGATAAGTATCAAACCTTTTTCGAGATTTAAGACGATAAACGTTTCGCTATTCGTCCCATCTGTTGCCGGATCTGCTTTAACACTTGGCAGGTCGATGATCGTAAATTGCGGGCGGTGCTCCGCTAGTTCAGCAGCATTCGGACGAATAAAAAGCTGATGGCAGAAAAGATTATGCCATGCATATTCGTTTATAACGCGGATCGGAAGACGGAATTCAGGATCGGCTCCGGCAAAAAGATCAGCAACGAAAAGCTCTTTGGAGTTCATCGCTGCGACCATTTTTTTATAAAGCTTTTCGAAATTTTCCTCAGAAATATCGCGATTTACTGTACCCCACCAAACATTCTTCTCGCTTTGGGATTGACGAACGATAAACTTATCTTTCGGAGAACGTCCGGTGAATTTTCCCGTTGATACAACAAGGGCTTCATTGGAAGCAAGAAGAGCTTCATCGCGCGAAAGCGCTTCGGCATAGAGTTCTTCAACTCCGAGATTAAAATTGATCTGCGAATGAGAAATGCCGTGGTCGTGAAGTAACGATTCTATCTGGTTCTTATATTCACTCATACTATATTTGCTTAAAATTTAACAACTTATACGAAAAACAGGTGTCTTGGTCCCGAATAGCTGTTTTCGCTTAGGGCAGTTTAAACGAAGAAGAAACGCGGAATGTTCAGAAAGAATATTGCGCACTTATCCATGCTGATCTCGGATATTCATCATATCCTGTCCAGAAATCTCCTGCGCTTCCTAAAATATTTTCAGCTCTGAATTTTAATTGGAATTGGGGGGTAAAAATATATTTGGCGTCAATATTAATAAAGGAGAATGAGTGATTTACCCGACTAAGATTAATGAATTCGATCTGCGGAATAAGTTTTTCAGATATATTTCCAAATTGATAAACGGCTTGAATTTGTGTTGTCGGCACGAATTGAAGTGCTTGTGCATTTTCTCTGTTTGAGGGTGATCGGAAAAGCACCGAAGCTCGCAGTTTATCTTTTACAAAAAGTACAATCCTTCCCCCCGCTTCAAGTTCGATGCGCTGAGTATTCATTGGAATCACATCAAAGATGGTGTGCCCTTGTATATCCGTGTGCTCATTAAAAACCGGTTCGTTATTTCTTTTAATGAAGCGAAACTCGCCAAGAAGTTCATTATCAAGTGATAAAAAATAATTGATGAAAGCACGAAGGTGAATAGGCTCCGAAACGACTCGCCGTGCATCGGTTCGGAAAAGTGAATCTTTAGACAATGAAATTTCTACGATCGCAGGGGAGTAAAATAAATTCTCACCGAGTAATTCACGCAACCCGAACAGAAATGGCTTCGGTTCGAATGATGCGCCGATCTCAATTGAATGTGATAGACGAGTTCGGATAGTTGCGACAGGGAAGAACTTTGACGTACTGCCTCCTGCATCGCTGCCACCAAGATAGGAAACACCGGCGCTCCAGCGGATAGGATCATTTTCCTTCTGCTGCAGAAGTATTTTTGTTTCGAAGTAATTTGGACTTGAACTACGCACATTGCTTATTGAACTCGCGCCTTGATACTGAGCATCAAACTGCAGCCTAAACGAAGAATTGGTAATATCTTTTTGTAAAAAAATATTTACTCCCGCTTGATTTTCAGAGTTTCCACTTCCGATATCATCGTTAAGCAAAGAAACGAAAGCATGAGTGCGCATTTTTAATTGCGATGGTGTGCCGATGACAAAATCTGCATCGAAATTTGTTTGCGAAAGAGAATGCGAGGTGCTATCAATTTGTGAAATGACACGCCTTTTATTTGCACCTGTTGCTGCATCTATATTAAGTTGAGGAATTTGTTCGGCTCCTGAAGGGGAGGCATTGGGGAAAGCAAAATTTCCCTGAGCGCCGATTTGCCAGAATTGTTTTATCGCAGGTTCGGCTGATCCTGTCAGCCTATATTTACCGTTAAGATAAAGTGATGTTTTTTCATTACTTACAATACGTGAGTTAATATCTATGCGCGGTAAATAAGGCACTCCGACTCCGAGTTCGGCTGACGTTTTTGGAAATGAAGTTCGCTGAAGCGGTCGCGGCATCGGCAACGCATCATAAAGCGGAAGGTCTTCTTTGCTGACCGGATCCATTCTTGATGCAAGTGTTGTATCAGGCGGCACTGTTTTTCGGCTTGTCTCTACGAGAATATCAGCAGGGTAGTGAAATCTTATACCTTCCGGCGTCATGCGATACTCCGGCAATTCGGCAAGCATGGAATCGAGCCATTCTTTATCGGTCGAGGACACGGAAGAATCAATGACGATAATAGCGGAATCCTTAACGCTTAATGAATCGAGTTCTTCCGAAGAGCTATCGCGAATGCTCTGAGCGATCAGGCTTTGCGCCTTTAATGTATCGGTAAATCCGATGATTCGAATCTTCCCGCCTTTGCGGAGTTTTAATTCGCGTTCAAGTGAAGGAGGGAGCCGCCGAATTTGCGCGGCGTTTTGCGCAACCGAATCCCGTGATAGCGAAAAAAATATGAGAGAAAAAAAGAGTACGGCGCGCAAATTATTAAATTAGTTTTCATTCTAACTTTTCTTTTGCAAGGATAATTTCATTGTCTCTGTATTCACAGCTTTATTATGAACACGAATTAATTAAACTTCGCAAGAGATGAGCACTCTATCTTACAAAGAAATTAACTTCATTAACAAATAACTCATACAACAATGAAAAAGATATATTCGATAGGATTACTCAGTGCAATGCTCATGAGCGGAATCGTCTTAGCGCAACAGCCTGTGCAACAATCACAAGTTGCAACGACATCTTCAGCTTCAATGGCTACTTCGGCCCCGGAGAAACATCCGATGAGCGTAAACAGCCGTCTGAAAAGACAGCAGGCACGTATCAACCAAGGCATTCAAAGCGGCGAGCTAAGTCGCAGTGAAGCAAAAAACCTTGAAAGACACGATGCCAATATTGCCACCGATGTTAAGATTGATAAATCTCTTAACGGCGGAAAGCTGACACCTTCTGAACGTAAAAACCTTGAGCGCCGGCTCAATAAGCAAAGCGGTCGTATTTTTAGAAAGAAACATGACGGTCCCGGAAGGTAATTATCGTTTGCCTTATTAAGAACGGAACGCGTGGCATTCATTTGCCGCGTTTTTCGTTTTCAATAATCATTACTTTTTAAATTATTCATGATCTTCGGAATTGGCATTGACACTATTGAAGTCCCACGCATCGAGCGGACAATTTCCGAATATGGTGAACAATTTTTGAATCGCATTTTTTCTGATGATGAGATCTCATATTGCCAATCTCGCAGATTTAGCGCCGAACATTTTGCTGCGCGGTTTGCAGCAAAAGAGGCATTTGCAAAAGCTATCGGAACCGGTATTCGTCGCGGATTTATCTGGAAAGAAGTTGAGGTTGGAAAAGAGTATTCTGGTAAGCCTGTGATCGTTATTCATGGCTCCATGATACGAAAGGTTATCAATATAGTTAGTTCGGAGTATTGGGTACAGGTATCACTTACTCATACGAAAGAAGTAGCTGAAGCCATCGTTATTATCGAAAAAGTGTAAAATCTGACATTTACAGAACTTTTCGGGAGCTTTGGGCTGTTATGCACGTCCAATTTTAGAGAAAGAAAGATTAGACAATGAAAAGGACATTCCAACCCAGCCGACGTAAACGTGCTAATAAGCATGGTTTCCGTGCTCGTATGGCAACAGCCAATGGTCGTCGCGTACTTGCAGCACGCCGCGCAAAAGGGCGTCGTAAACTTACTACAAGCGACGAAAGCCGCGGGTAGAAGATGCGAAATCCGAAAGTTTCTTGAAAAAGAGTCCGCCATGGCGGACTCTTCGTATTTTACAGGTCAGATATGACGAATGGGACGCCGATAGATGAAAAAACGAACAACCGAATCTCCATGATTCGGCTGCAAAAGGATATTGACGAACTTTTTGCTAAAAGAAAATCATTAGTGCGTTCCGGAAATCAGACGAAAACATTAAGCTCCATTTATTATTTCCGATCTTTTTCAGAAAAAGCTGAACCAATTCTCTACCTCATTCATGCTCCGAAAAAATTTACCAAGTTGGCACATGAGCGTAATAAACTTAAACGATGGATACGGGAAGCTATAAGAAAGAATGAAGAGATCGAAAAAATAAATGAGCTCCTTACCATAAAGAATATGCAGGTTTTATTACTTGTTCGCGCCGATTTCAGACCGTCAAAAGAACATGGCTGGCAACAAATCGAAGATGATATTCGTATGATCACCAAACACCTGATGAAAAAACTTCATAGTTCATAGTTCCAATTTTCCATTGCGCAATATCTTCACATTCTTCATCCGGATCTATCAGCAGATTGTCTCACCTCATTTAGGGAATAATTGCCGCTTTGAACCGACATGTTCTGAATATATGTCGCAGGCAATTACGAAATACGGAGTCATCAAAGGAGGGTGGTTGGGCTTGAAGCGCATAGGGAAATGCCATCCTCTCCATCCGGGAGGATTTGATCCGATTCCTTAAAAAAATTAATGCCTATTCAGCAGTTCATCTGTTTTTCTCTTTAACTCTGCGGCTTTATCAACTGTCTGGCCGGTTTTGGTGACAGTTTGATTGGCTTTATCTAAAGCGTCGTTTGCTTTATCAATAGCGTCTTTTTTCTGCTGAGGAGTTTGGGCAGTAGTTGACGTAGTGGTCGTTGTTCTTGTTGATGACTGATGAGTCGTCACCGGGGCTGCCGGCTGCTGAACGACAACGACAGTATCAGGTGCCTTCGTTTCAGTCTGCGTTTTTTCCTGAGAGCATCCAATTGCAAGTCCTGCAAAACTAATAAGTATTATCTTTTTCATAATTGTGAAAGAATTTTATGAACAAATAAAGAAGGGGAGCTTGTCTGACTGGGGAGTCAGATAATATTAACATTTTACAGACCATAAAGAGTTACATAAGTTATCACTTATGGAACTCCCGAATGGGATAAACCCTTATATTCTTTAATTATTGAATATGAACTACATAAAACATTTTACAGTCGTTGATGCGAAGAACGAACTTCCTGCGGTCATCCCAATCGTGGAAGACATTATAAGGCTCAAAAGGGAACTTGACCGCAAAGGATACGATGTTTTTCGACATCAATATTTCGGCGGATTAGGTCCGAACGGGCAGAAGGTTTTTCCGACAGAAATGGAAGAACTTGTTTTGAAAGTACGCGAACTTAATGAGCGCGGAATCGAGATCAAAGATCTGAATAAAGGACTCATTGATTTCCCTGCACTTCGTACGAACGGTGAAGAAGTATTTTTATGTTATATGCTCGGCGAAGAAACCATTCTCGCCTGGCATCCGATCGAAGGCGGCTTTCCCTCTCGTCAACCAGTTTCAAAATTATAAAATATCTCTTATGAAAATATTTAGCTTTATTCCCATTTTTGCACTTACTGTTTTTATTTCTATGCTTTCTTTAGAAAGCTGCAAAAATGAAAAACCTGCTGTGCTGACAGTTGATTCAACGAAAATAACACCTCCGGCACAGGCGACTCAATCAGGGAGTGAATCAAAACTAACCGATAAAGCAAAAAAAGGACAATTGATCTATTACAATGCTTCGCTGGGAAAAGTAAAAGTTGCCTGTGCTACTTGCCATAGCGACGGGACTTCCAAGACGCAAGACAATCTGATACGCCAGGGACACAGTCTTGCCGGAGTCACCGGTCGAAGTGCAACATGGAATGGTATGTATAAAGGTGCCGATCTAAAGAAGTATGCTTTTGGAGCTTCATTTTGCGCGACAGTTTTCCAATACCGCGCCGATATTAAAACCATTGATAAAACATTTTCAGCTGATGATATCGATGCGCTCAATGAATATTTAACTGCCATTAATTCTGCTCCGGGCGCAATGACTTCGAATCTGAAAATCCAATGGGTGGGAAAACCGACATTCAGCGATGCTGCCCCGGATCCAAAAGTTGTCACTCCGTCTGTCAAAGCCATCATGAAACTTCCCGGTGATCCTGCTAGCGGAGAAAAAGTTTTTAACCAATCATGCGGCACATGCCATACAATAAAAGATAAAAAGATCGGACCTCCGATGGTCAAAGCTGCCAAAGATATGAATAACGTTGCACAAACTGTACGCTTTGGCTCCACTGCAATGGCATTTTATGCAAAAGACATTCTGAGTGATCAGCAAATTGCTGACGCAATCGCATATATACAGTCGGCAATGGGAAAATAATTTATTTGCGCAATGACATATTAAGGTCATTGCGAGCGAAGCGAAGCAATCTATAATCTCGATGTAGTATTTTATTTCAAAATTGTAGATTGATTCGTCACGCTAAAGCCTTCCTCGCAATGACATTTTCGGCGAATCAAATCTTCCATTATTCCGTAAATAAAATTATGAAAAGAATTTTATTTCCATTTTTTTTATTTTTCACGATATCGTCCTCAATCTTTGCTCAATCTAAGCTCCTTATCCCAATGGATTTAGAGCAAAGCGATCATTTGAAAGCGTATGGCATTACCTATTGGGCATTGACTAAAGGAATCAATATTGACTGGCTTTTGAATTATCGCGGTGGAAGTTTTCTTGCGGATTATCAGGATGTTCTTGCCGCAGAGTGCCGCATACGCGGCGTGAATTTTGAAAAACTTGATGCCTCCAGTGCCGGTTCCATATATACTCTTGTGCAATCCGAAGGCAAGAACATGGATGCCGTAAAACTCGAAAAAGCGCCGAAGATCGCCGTCTATGTTCCTCCCGGGTTTCAACCGTGGGATGATGCTGTAACGCTTGTGCTTGATTACGCCGAGGTACCATACGAAAAAATATGGGATGACGAAGTCCTCTCAGGAAAACTTGCTAAATACGATTGGCTCCATCTTCACCATGAAGATTTTACCGGGCAGTATGGAAAATTTTACGGACAGTCTCGCTTCGAACCCTGGTATCAATCCCAAGTCAGGATGCTTGAAGACGAGGCAAAAAAACTTGGCTATTCCAAAGTCAGTGACATGAAAAAATCCGTTGCCAGAAAAATAAAAGATTATGTTGTAAACGGCGGATTCATGTTTGCGATGTGCTCGGCAACCGATAGTTATGACATTGCGCTTTCGGCAGAAAGTACTGATATTTGTGATGCCGTTTTCGATGGAGATCCCATGGATCCGGATTTTGCTTCGAAGCTTGATTTCAAAAAAACTTTTGCATTCGAGAATTATAAACTCGAAACAAGTCCGATGATTTATGAATATTCAGAAATAGATGTACAGCCGGCAGAGATCGGCAGCAAGGAAAACGATTACTTCACTCTTTTCGATTTCAGTGCGAAGTTCGATCCTGTTCCGACAATGCTCACTCAAGATCATGTCAATGTTATTCAAGGTTTCATGGGACAGACAACGATGTTCCATAAACGCTTTATCAAAAAGAATGTAACGATCTTAGCAGAAAACCAAGGCACGGAATTTGTCCGCTATCTCTATTCAAATTACGGCAGAGGATTCTTTGCATTTTATGGAGGCCATGACCCGGAAGATTACCAACATTTGGTCAATGATCCTCCCACCGATCTGCGCCTTCATAAGCAAAGCCCTGGCTATAGGCTTATCTTAAATAATGTGCTTTTCCCGGCGGCGAAGAAGAAGAAATTAAAGACCTAAACAATGAAAGTAAAATCCCTTTTTTTAATCAGTTGGTTATTGTGTATTTTCTCAGTTTGTAAAAGCTCAATACAAATACAGGAAAAGGCATTAAGTCCTGATAAAACTCTTTCATTTGCTTTTAACAGATTGTATTTCAAGGATACGATTAAATTTGTCGAATGCACACTTATCAATAATACTGACAGCACATTCTGGATTCTTGCATATGATACTGTGAAATCTCAGGAGAAAACATATATTCATGCAATATTCTCTTTACAGGAAAAGAAGAATGGAAAATGGAAAGACAGCGATTTAGGTTTTTCCGGAAACGGTATTGAACGCTTTAGTTTGAAGCCCGGAGAGAAGTTATTATTTGAGACGCGGGATTTTGACCCTACTGCCGAAGCAATAATAATCGGTATCGATGTGCGGATGAGAACAAGCGACAATAGACTCAGAATTTTACGAGAGATCAGGACAGATGAAATAAAGCTACCACAATAAGTATTTACTTCTCTTTAATAAATGTCGTAGAAAGATGCGATGCACCTGCGCTAAGCGTTACAAAGTATGCTCCGGAGGGAAGGCTGCTCACATCAATTGTTATTGAACTCCTGCCTTTGGGATGATTTCGGAGTTCACGAAGAATGGTAGTACCTTTAGCATCACATATATTGACATTAATATCTTCGGTTGCAAGTGTTCTCAGATCGAGATCGATCTTTCCCTGTGCAGGATTCGGACGAAGAGAAAATATTTTCGGTGTAAGCTCACCGTTCAATTCCATCATTAACGTGCGATCTCCGCATTCATAACCATAGTGAAACGGAATTTGACTTTGCGAAACCGATAAAGCCATACATTTTGCATAATCATCATCAAGTGGATTGAAATGAACATCAGAAAGTGTCAGATCGGTTATACTGTCTTTAGTGAAATAGACGCGATATGCTAATTCAGCAAGTATATTATTATCTGAAATGATGGGATTACCTGCGATAGTAATGCTGTCTCCGTGGAATGAAATGGTGTTTTTACTGTGTGAGGAAATGAAGTACAACATGTCGGGATGCTCTACGATAAGTTTCGCATCAAAGCGAACAAGATCTTTCGGAAGGCTATCGGCAAGAATACGTACAATAAAAGTTTCTCCTGATTTCAACGAATCACTAATTGCTTGTAAATGGAGCGGGTAATTTGCGGGATATAAATATGAATGAGTAAGTGTAATAGGAGCAACAGGCTCATCGCTTGTACTTAGAAATGTAAGTTTTGCCTGTGAACCTGATTTCCTCCCTGATGTATCAAGAACGGTCCGTATATGCAACAAAGAACTTTCATCCGGCCGAATAATGACAGGAAATGAAATTCCAGAAATATCAAAGCCATCTCCGACAAATTGTGCTGCCGATATCGTAAGCGTATCGCAGCCTCGGTTGGTAAGGAGCAGTGTGGAATCCGGCGTAAAGCAAAGTCCGGTCGCCTCGAAAGCTATCTGCGATAATTGGGATCTAAGAAGTTTTGTGCCATCAGTAACAACGCCGCTTATTGCAATGCTGGTATCATTGTTTTCTCCGGAGCGATGCCGGCAATGAAGGTCATAGTGTGCCGATCGTCCTCCTTTAAGAGCAGGCACAAAATGAATTGGGATATGCATCGTATCACCGTTTCCAAGTGCCCTTTCAATATCCTTTGTTGCAATAAAGTCAGCATCGCCGCTAAGACCGGTAGGTGTTACATAGAGAGTATCACATCCTGAATTCGTATAAATAATTTCTGCAGAATCGGTTCTGCATATAGATAGTGGGGCAAACGAAATCTTTGGTGTCAAGAGGGAGAAAATACTTTTGCCCGGACCTACATCGCATTTCAAAAATAAATCCAGCGGCGTCTTTAAAGACTCGCGTTCAAATTCAAAATGCGGAACAGTCGTAAAACTTCCGATACCCGACGGGCGAAAGTGGAATACAATATTCACGGAGCTATCAGGCGGTAATGCAAGAGGCAATAAGATCGGCTCCATACTAAATCCGCTGCCAAGATTCCCGGGAGCGGAAATGATATTCAGTGTATCACAAGCATGGTTGATAACTGAAATGATCGTATCACGCCCAATATCGCAATTCGCGATCATTCCTAAATCAATATTCTGATCAGCAAAAGGTTGCGGTGCCGGGGAATATCCGGTGCTACCATTAAGAGAGACCGAAAGCTCCTGCTTCTTCCCACCCCGAAGGGTCATAAATCTCATCGTTGTCTGGTAGCTGCCTTTTGTTATAGGGGCATAATGAAAGGTGACCATCACTCCACTATTCGGCGGTAATATTATGGGGAATGAAAGATCACTTACACTAAACGCTGTTCCTGTTATTGCAGAGCCTGAGATAATGATAAGAGTATCGCAGCTTCGGTTAAAAAATGGTATAATGGTATCGCGCCCGGGGCTGCACATTGTTGTTGAACCGAAATTAACAGATGTATCTACTACTAATGGCCCTACTTTAGAATCTGAACATACTCCATGCAGATGAAAATCTAACATCACAACTCCGAAGCCATTCCAATCCGTTTCAAACTGAACCTCCTGGGAATATACGCCTACAGAGTGAGGTTGAAAATGGATAGGAATAATCACTGAACTATCGGAAGGAATATAGATCGGATAGTTGAGAGAATCAATGATAAAGCCGCTTCCGGAGATCACGAAGTTCTTAATTAATCGCATCGGAACGCAGCTTAAATTTTTGATAGTAATAGCAGAATCTCCGGAAGGGGCGCACAGTGAAACAGTATCCATATTGAGTAGTGAGTCGATTCCGGTGTCTGTAAAATTTGCTTGCGATGCGGAGCCTGAAAGCAAAACCGAAACAGATTGCTCATAACCATTATCATCGATAGTGACAAGTGAAGTGGTTTGATACCAGCCGGGAAGTTTTGGACGAAAATGGAACGTGAGGTTCACTGAACTATCGGGCGGAAGAATCACGGGAAGTTTAAGTGAATCAAAAGTAAATCCAACAAGCAGTTGATTCGGTTGTTTGAGAATACTCAATGTGTCGCATCCTCGGTTGCTGATTCTGACTATCGTATCCAACCCCGGATGGCAAGGTGAAACTGTATCAAAAATAAGCAGCTTCGGGTTTACAATACAGGCATTTGGCGACTGTGAAACATCTGTATGTAAAATAAAGACCGTATCATGTCTTGAAGGTGAATCCCCATCTTCCCAGGTAATATGTAAGGTATCGGTAAATGATCCGATCTTATACAGCGGATCGAAGTCAATAATAAAATCTGCGTCGCTGTATGCGCTAATAGTAAACGGAAGCGTGCCGATATTCCGAAGCTTGTATAGCGAGGTATCCTTTCCCGTGATAAAAGCATTGCGAACGATAAAGTTCTTACACCGAAGTCCCTTGATTTTTATAAGCAGAGAATCGAATCTGCAATTCGTGATAGCCAATTCTCGCGGTACTATGAAGTTTGGTGTGGCTCCGCTCGATCCGGTATTTAATTGCCAAACATCTCCGTTCTGATCGATCGCGATTAATACTTTGCTGTTGATCGAAGCAAGCCAGCGCGTATCCGGATAATTGCTTGGTCCGTAGAGGGAATCCCAGGTTGTACCTTTATCTGTGGTAACAAAAACGCCTTCGTTCAGGCTTTGGAAGTATGCAGCGGTCGGAGAGATCGTCATTCCGCCGTTAAAAAGTCCGAACGGCTTTTTGATAAATGATACCCATGTATCGCCTTCATTTCCTGTGCCAAAAACTTCAGAGCGATTCTGGTTATGCCCAAAATAGTCTTCGTTAGCAAGATAGAGTAATCCCGGATCGCATTTATCCCATTGCATGCTATAAGAATCCGCAATATTAACGTCAATAGGTTTTACGATCCAGGTTTGTCCAAAATCATGAGAGACGACAAGGCGCGGAGCAGAGACTTCAAATACTGCAATCGTTCCATAATCCTTATATGCGGCAATATTCGGATTCAACCCGGTATATTTTTTTGTCCATGTTGCACCCACATCGTTCGAAACATAAATCCCATCTTGGGCTAAACTAATAATTATATTCGGAGTGCCGGCAAAGATGCTATATCGGCTTCCCGGATTCCCCGGTGAATTTTGGACAGTCCATGTTGCCCCGCCATTTTGGGTAATATAGAGGTGGTTTGCCGTTCTGCAGAGTCCTTGTAAAGAATTATAAAAATCGAAATTCATCACGGTTTCACCGCCTGTCATTGAATTCAGGCTTACATTCCATGTTCGTCCTGTATCGCGTGAATACAGAATTTGACGCAGCCCTCCCCATAAGATTCCATCCTTAAAATATAAAGTCCCGCCGCTGGAACCCGGATTCGAATTAAATATATGTGTGGCAAGATGAGTCCACTGCGCCCGTGAATTCGAAGGCGTACATAGTATTATTGCCGGAATCAGGAGCATTCCGCAAAATGGCAGAATAAGATTTTTTAGTTTATGTCTGTGGTATCCGATGTGCATGTTCATAGTGGTCCGGAAATATTATCCGAAACCTACACAACTCGCACTATTGAAAGCACTTTTTAAGGGAATAGTTCTCGATCTTAATTCCCAAATCTGGGATTCACAATATTATTATAAATAGAACCGAAGGTATAAGTAATTCCTATTGATGTATAATAAGAATAATTAGTCGCAAGCTGGCTGCGTTGTAGGAGTATTTCCTCACTTGTAAGCCCTGCTTTAGGCAGGAATAATTGGTCATGAATACTGGAATAACTTCCTACAATTCGCAAAGAAAGACCTTCGAATAACCTCAGTTGGAGATTCGCAAAAATATTCAATTCTGTCTTTGAAAGATCATGGAGATATTGAGAACCTGCAACTGTAAATTCAACCGAACCCCAAGGCTGTTGGAATATGAGACTTGCCGAAAGAATATGTGTGCCTACGAGTTCTTCGGTTTTTTCAAAGATGGTAGTATCGAAATACTGAAATTTATCAGCGCCTAATTTATAGAGAATCCTGAATTGATGCGAAGTAGATTCGTTATAAGGAAAAACATCATATTCAATTCCGCCAAAAGCGCTCAAGTCAAGTTTTCTGTTCCTGAATGTCGTAGTTGCAACGGTGAATGAAGGTCCGATTGACCAGTGATCGGAAATACTTCGTACAGCGAGCGCATCGAATGATGCAGAGCGAGAAATGCTCCTAAGCCCGAGATCTCTGAAATTGCTCTCATTATAATTTCCGAATGCAGTGAATTTTATTTTCCAATCGGGTGTAGTGCGGTTAGCGTTCAGCGAACCCCAGTAATTATAATTACCATGAAGCGCTTCGTCAAAAACATAGGCATTAATATCTGCACTGAATACCCAGCTATTCCATGGATCTGTTGACGGTGTTTTTAATGTATCTTCTCCTTTATAGATGATATTTATAAGACCTGCTTGTGGCGAATGAGAAACATATCTTGCAAGACCGAGCGAGAGAGTGTGGGCGGTTTCCATTCTGAAATCATCAGATGTGCTCGATTCCATCTGAAGAAATTTTAATGTGTCTCTTATACCTTCGAACTGACGGTTACCCAGAAAGATAAAATTATACCTTGATCCTCCGTTGCCGGCATTTTCTTTCACGACATAACAATACACATCTGCTTGTGCAGGATCGCGTACATAATCAACATACGAAATTTCTTTGCGGATAAAATCCAAATCGCAGTTATCACATGCAAGAAAAAATTTGATTTTGCCCGAAGTATCGGTGCTTTGTGCAAATGAAATATTCACATGGAAAATGACCAAGATCACAGAAAGAAAACTAAGTGTGCGAATCATAGCATTCGGGGGATAAAATGAATGATAGATATTCGAATAGCGGACGGATTTGTTTCACTGCAACTTTATCACCTCATGAATGTTTGAAAAGGCATGAAAAAGCTGCTAATTTTTCTTGCACTCTTTTTTGCGTCATCCGCTCTGGCACAATCTGCCAAAGTCCTCGTCTGTGGGCCGGGAAATCTTGCCGCTGCAAAATCCACCGATTCCACTCTCGCGAAATTCTATTCAGATCGGATTGATATTTCGGATACGATTACGGAGGAGATTAATAAATATGAAGCGGTATTTATAATGATACCGTGGCATCAGCTGTCCTTTCGGGAAGGGAAAATGCTTCAAAATTATTTACGACCTGATAAAAAACTTTATGTCGAATATGGATATGGAACATTCTCGCCTGTGAATATAGATACAAGTGGTTTATGGGAACATGTCGGGGTCCTTCATGTAGGCATGATGAATAAAGAGTATTTCATTCAAAAAGTTATTGGTATAAAAAACAGTTTTGCAGATGGTATTTCTTTTTTTAATCCTCTATATAATCAAGGTTCACCTTCCGTCTCAGCGGGGTTATATCTTCTTGGAAAGGTTAAACCATTGTTAAAATCTTACGCACCCGTCGACGATTCTTTAACAGTAAGTTATTATTACGAAACCGATTCGTTCAAAGTAGTCCTGCAGTGGATTGCAATTCCCGACAGCAATACAGAATTCCTCCATCGCATCCTCTGCAATTACTTCGGACTTTGCACACCAGCAAGCGTAAAGCAAAATTCAGATGATCTTTCCGAAGAGGTTTCGCTTTTCCCAAATCCTACTCATGGTGTTCTACATATTCTGGGTAATTACGGATTACAATCGGCAGAATTATATTCATCGAAAGGCTCACTGATCTCAAAATTTTCTCTTGATGGAAATAAAAGTGAATTCGATCTTGGATTGAATAATCTTTCCAGTGGAAATTATTTGCTTCGTCTGAATGATGGGAAAAATATTTATTCGAAACTGGTGAACGTGATAAAATAATTTTTCTTTATTTCCTATTACTTTTACGCCGCTTTCTTCACCGGCTCCCATTTCCTTTCGTCGAAGATAAGCTGACGAGCTAGTTCTCTGCCATGCTCATCAATTTTATGCAACGGCATAATTTTTCCTGAATGCACGATTGCCATATCAAGTCCTGCTTCGATAGCATAATGCAGAAAGACAGAGTTCAGTACATGCCGCGAATGCGGATTTAATCCGAATGATACATTCGATACTCCGAGAATCGTTTTGCATTTCGGATGCGCCTTTTTTATCATCCGGATTGCTTCGATCGTTTCGATCGCCGATTTACGGAATTCATCATCTCCTGAACCAAGTGTAAATGTCAGCGTATCGAAAATAAGATCTTCTTCTCTCATTCCGTATTTATTTACAGAAAGATCAATAATACGTTCGGCAATTTCAAATTTTTTCTCACGCGATTTCGCCATACCAAGTTCATCAATAGTAAGCGCGATCACTGCTGCGCCGTATCGTTTACAAAGTGGGAGAATATGTGCCATGCGCTCTTCGCCATCTTCCATGTTGATGGAGTTGATGATTGCGCGTCCCGCATAAAGCTTCAATGCTTCTTCAATGACAGGATACTCCGTCGAATCGATAACGACAGGAAGCGTAACCTGCGTATTAAAAAATTTCATGACTTCGCGCATATCGCGCACTTCATCGCGCCCTACATACGCAACGCAAAGATCGAGCATGTGCGCACCTTCTTTTACTTGCTCGCGTGCCATTCCTACTGCCGCTTCGTAATCTTCGGCAAGGATCAGATCACGGAATTTCTTTGAGCCATTCGTATTGCAGCGCTCACCGACAATAACAGGAGCAGGCTCTTGCGCAAGCGGTGATGCAGAATAAATTGATGCTGCCGCCGGAGTCCATGTCACTTTTCTTTCTTTTGAAGTGATGCGTTCGGCAAGTGAACTTAATTTTTTAATATGATCGGGACGAGTTCCGCAGCAGCCGCCGATCACCGACACTCCGAGATCGGCGACAAAATGATTCATCCACTTTTCCATTTCATCGGGAGTCAGATGATAATGTGCAACGCCGCCGATATTTTCCGGCAAGCCGGCATTCGGCATACAGAAAATCGGCTTCGTAGAATTTTGCACAAGGTAACGGACATTCTCTTCCATCTCCTTCGGACCTGTTGCACAGTTCATTCCGATGAGTGAAATAAAATCAAATGGCTCAAGAGCAGTGAGCGCCGCGCCGATCTCCGTACCCATGAGCATCGTACCCATCGTTTCGATCGTCACTGATGCAATAACTGGGATTTGTTTTTTGCGATCGGCAAAAAGATCCTGACATGCAGCAAGCGCACATTTCATTTGTAAAATATCCTGACATGTTTCGATGCAGAATAGATCTGCACCACCATCGAAGAGTCCTGCCATCTGATCATAAAATGTCTGGCGCATATCATCGAAACCGATATGCAAAAGCGAGGGAAGCTTTGTCGTCGGTCCTATAGAACCTGCAACAAAGCGAGGTTTATCTTTCGTAGAGAAATCATTCGCTACTTTTTTTGCAAGCACTGCCGCTTCTTTGGAAAGTTCATAAGCAAGATCGGCAATATCATATTCGGCAAGCACAATAGATGCCGAACCAAACGTATCGGTCTCTATCACATCCGCTCCCGCTTCAAGATAATCTTTATGGACAAGCGCCACTGCATCCGGCTTGGATCGAACGAGATATTCATTACAGCCTGCAAGATGCTCGCCGCCGAAATCATCGGAAGTGAGATGCTGCCCTTGCAAATGTGTGCCGGTTGCCCCGTCAAAAACGAGCGGGCGATGTTTTAATGCTTCGAGAAATGTCATGGATTATACTACGGATTTGAAGGGATTTTGGTTCAAAATGAAGAAAAAATGCAGTTCTCTAAATTAGAGTATCTTTAGAGTAGTAGAATTTTTAGGTTCTCCCGGTAACTTTGCATTACGTTCAATGCAACAAACAACACGAATACAACATCGACTCATTACTGATGCTGAAGCAAATCGCATTAGCGAATTAATGCAGAAACATCCGAAGCTCACACTGACAGAATTACGGATATGTGTATTGATTGAACGAGGATTGACAAGTAAAGAAATTGCTGAAACGCTAAGCTCATCATTGCGCAATATCGAAAATCACCGGTATCGCATAAGAAAAAAAATGGAAATTGGAACACCAATAAATTTGGAAAGAAGTTTGAAAAACCTTTAATTATTTATGCAAGCAATAATGCACAACGAAATTGAAAAGAAAATCGTAAATTTTGTAGAATTTTTGCCAAAGATATATGAAATCCCTCTTGGCTTGTTCGAGAATGAACTCCATTCACGATTAAATGACATCGTCACTGCTTCAGATAACTACCCACAACAACGTGAATCCTTCAGACAAATGCTGATCGAGCTTACTGAGCAGGAATTATAGAAAGGATATATGAACAGCCAGATGAGACTAAAACCTTTTGGTTATGCTGGAGATTTCCGAGTTATAGATTGGATGTATAAACGAGCATTTGATATTAATTTAGAAGCAGGATTTTGGGACGATTTTTGCCATAGGCAGCATGCAGGAGCGTCTGTTCGCAACAGGAAAGACTTTTTGAAGAAAGTTTTTAATAAAGTATCTCAAGAAAGAAAGCAGCCAATTAAAGTTTTAGATTTTGCTTCCGGTCCCTGCCGTGATCTTGCTGAAGCTATTGATGAAGCGGGAGATGCATGTCATGGAAGTCTTATTCACTGCGTCGATATTGAGCCGAAAGCGATTGAATACGCACAGAAAGTAACGAAGCCTTATGCTTCAATTGTAAATTTCAAATGGGAGTGCTCCAATGTATTTCGATTCAGAAGTGAAGACCGATATGATCTCGTATGGAGTGCAGGTCTATTCGATTACCTCAATGACAAACTTGCTACAGCGCTTATTGCAAAAATGTGGCAACATACTGCAGAGGGCGGAACAATG
>JANYLL010000401.1 GCA_025357895.1 Ignavibacteriota bacterium | reverse complement strand
GAATGTAAAATTAAAAATATAAAATGTAAAATTGGGAATTATATTTTACTCTTGGTAGGCGCGGGGCTTTAGCCTGCAAACGCATTGAAGGATTAGATTCTCACGCGCGCTAAAGCCCTGCGCCTACCAAGGAAACAACATCTAATTCCTATACTGCAATCCAAGTCTGGCACCGAAGGTGGAGAGATGCCAGTTCAAATCTTTTACTGCGTCGAAAAGCGGCATATTCATATATGCTCCTACAAGCAACGAGAAATTTTTATTGAGCTTGAATTGAAATCCGGGTGATAATTCAAGTGCAAGCTGAAATGGTGTTGCCTGAGGGAATTTTCCGGTAACAAGTGTAACCTTCCGCGCTCCGGTGCTTTGGCGGGCTGGGTCAGTGCTGGTATTATAATCAAGTGTTGCCGGATAAAGTATTTCCGCAGATTCAGAATATGTTGCACTAAGAAGTATATCAGCAGATAGTCCTGCATAAATATAAAGTTTTTCCGGAATGAAATAATGGTATACTCCTCCGTGAACTGAAAGATAAGTCAGATTTGCATCGGCTACAAATTCCTCAACCACTTTCGATTTACGCGCACCTGAAGTATCACCATAAAAAATTGAATCCTGCGAGAACGTTGTATGAACTGCAGCGGCTGCACCATTGAAACTGCTATAGCCGATTCCGGCGCTGATCTGGAATTTTTTGCTGAACGGATAAATATAGCTTGCCGTAAATCCTCCTGATAACCGCGGGCGGAAATCATTGAATGTTCCGGTGCCAAATAAATAACTGGGTTTTGGGAATGTTACATTTGAAACGGTGAACGTCGGAGTGGTTGTGAATTGTACCGTCCATGATTTGCAGCTTGGGCAAATTTGTCCTTTACCTTCATAGAGTTGATACACCCACATGCTTCCTCGCTGCGTTCTGCAAATGACCCAATACGATTCATTGCCTGCAACATCTGCTAATCGAAGGCTCATAAATCCGCAGGAGCCAGTGTCACGGACCCTGAACAAGAGAGGTACTTGCGGAGTCCCGGGATCGAATTTTGGTACCGTAACCGGCGAACGAAAATTGCTGCTATCTATCACCGTAATACTTGCAAGCCCCTGATCGAACAATCTATCATCACGCGCAATAAGTGCAAGCGGTCCCATTGCGTCATCAGATACAAGTTCGAGGCTTGGGCGTACCGTGTCCTTCATATCAGGAATCGTTTCGACAAGCTGCCCGGCGTTATTTCCATACGAATCATAATTATCTCCGGCAACGCCGAAACCATAGGAATACAATCCAAAAGGAAGTTCGCAAGAAACATAATGCGCACCGTAACCGATCTCATATTGAGCAATGGCAAAACGCGATATGCCAATAGTTTTATAATATTTCGGCGGTATGAGACGTCCATCAAGTTTCAATGAACTGATCGCATCATTGGGCACAACAAGATTAATATAATGATGCCAATCACCTTTGATCGGGGTAACAAACCGGTATGATTTTAAGAATTGCTCCGTAGGTGTAATGAAGAGCATAAACGGATCTCCCACCTTAACCGAATCCGCATCGGAGCTTTGTGCATACTCTGCTACGAGAACCGGTTTATTCGTCGTGATCAGAGAGTTTTCTATAAGATGATTATTCTCGTAGAACTCTCCGGCATTTGCAAATTTACCTACAAGATGGTTATTGACAAAGACCTGAGTATTCGGTTCACTGGTAATCACACGTACAACGTATTCTGTCTTTCCTTCAAACCTTCCGACATAAAATTGGCGCCCCCAACTTGGGATCGGCGGTTCTTCTTCAAGAAGCTGGTCACAGAAATTTACGTTCGGGGGTACTTGTGCACAAATATGTCCGCTAAAAAAAGCGATCGCTTTATTTGAAGTTACCAATGTTCCGGTCAGATCGCTTCGGGCATCACCGCGCGTTGTTCCCTGCAATTGATACACATCACCTTGCTGCATCGAAACGCTGAATGTTTCTCCGGCATGATGTCCCCCTTTTGTATTTGCCGTAAGCGTGATCGTTGCATTGGTATTATTTTCGGTCGCAACAAATGTGATCTGTGAAGTAAAAGCATCTTCTGTACCTGCAAGTGCATAGTAACAGGCACCCCGATAACTTGTACCGAGTACATTCGTCGGAAGCGCTACGTAGGTATCAGTACTTGCCTTTCTGTTGGAAAGTCCGAATACGGCAACGGCATTATCGGCAACTAAGTGTACGCCGAGTTTTAAGATCTGATCGCTTCCGAAGACCTGCGCTATCGTATCAATATCGACAGGGACGATCTCGTTCGCAGCGCAGAAAAATGTTTTCGTAACTCCTAATCCGGGAATCGTTACTGTGCCACGCGTTTCCTTATCCCCAGTGATATAGAGCCGGAAATTCAACCCGGCATTAAATTCATTCTTCGCATTTTGCGGAAAACATACCCAAAAATCCTTTCCGCGGGATTCGGAAAAAATCGGCTTGCCAGCTTGTGCATACATACTTTCAGCAACGAGTAAGAACGAAAAAGCTGAAAGAAAAATATAAAAATGTTTTTTAATCAAACGAGTATGGGGTTTTAAATTCAAAATTAATGAACGACGACAAAATGATTGTCTTGTTTGTACATAATCTGGTCACCGGTGGAATACACCGTGAAACGCAGAAAATAACTTCCTGCAGAATATCTATCCGAATTATAGATCAATGAATGCTTTCCGCTTCCGTTCAGCTGCTTCTTCTGAAGATCGGTTACGATATTTCCGCCTTCATCTAAAACCTGTACTGCAATAAATTCAGGAAGCGAATTCGTAAAACTAATATTTACTGCCTGCCCGAATTTTGCAGGCGACGGATAAATATCTACAGCATAAACTTCATGCGGCGCCTGCTGCTGTAAAAGAATCGGCGTGATCGTATACTTTGCAACTTCATTCGCGCCTCCTACGGTATTTGTAGCAGCAGGACAAAGCGAATAATTTGACTCATTCCTTGCAAAGTCCTTAAGCTTAATATATAGACAGCCGGTAGGAGTTGGCTTCAAGATAGTAAACTTAAACACCGGCGCTCCGATGTCAAAGACAGGATAGGCGATAGGATTGGTAAAATTTGACGAATCCATGATCATGATCGTTGCAAGCCCAAGATCATTAATTCTATCGTCTCGTGCAATCAGTAAAATAACATTCGTCGAATCCGTCTTGGCTAATTCCAGTGTTGGTTTCGCAGTATCTGAAAAGCGCTCGATCGGTACAACACGCTGCCCGGCGGAGTTGCCGTACGAATCGTAATTGTCTCCGCCAATTCCGAAGCCATAAGAATATAAACCAAATGGTCTGTCACATGTAAGAGTACGCGAGCCGTATGGTATCTCCATTTGTCCGATCGCGTAACGCGTAATACCGATAGCTGTAAATTTGTCGGAAGAAATTCCATTGCTATCAAGCCGTAAAGAATTTAGTGCACTTATTGGCACGATAATATTGATATAATGATGCCAGCCGGTACCCAGAGAATCTTCTACTCTAATTTTATTAAGATAATTTTCCGAGTAGTGAAAGACAGAATTATCCACGTTCAAAACGGAATCATTCATCTTTTTTCTTAAAGTACCGGTATTGAATTTAAGTGGAGCTTGTCCTATCGGAGTAACAAATCTATACGACGATAAGAATTGCTCTGTCGGAGTAATTAACATCAAGAACGGGTCGCCAATCTTAACTGAGTCTGCATCAGAACTAGTTGCAAACTCGCCAACAAGAATCGGCTTATCACTTTTTATCATCACGTTATCTGTTAAATGGTGTGCTTCGTAGAACTCACCGGCAGCAAGTGAGGTGATAAATTTCTCGTTAATAAATATTTTCGTGTCATCTTCATTTGCAACAATGCGAACGACATACCAATCCTTACCAAGTAGTTTGCTGACAAAGAATTGTTTCCCCCACGTATTGATCGGTGCTTCTTCTTCAAGAAGCTGATCGCAGAAATTTACATTTGCAGGAACCTGAGCGCATCTATGTCCGGTAAGAAAAGCAATGGGCTTATCGGAAGTAACGAGCGTTCCTGTCAAGTCGCTCCTGCCATCGCCACGCGTTGTGCTCTGCATCTGATATACATCTCCCTTTGTAAGAGTTACTGTAAATTGCTGCCCGGCAATCTTTCCTCCTTTTGTATTTGCAGTTGGGAAAATTGTGACCTGAGTATTATCTTCGGTTGCGATGATATCTATCTGTGATGTAAATGCATCTTCTGTTCCTGCAAGGGCACTGTAACACATTGCTCGATATGCAGTGCCGAGCACATTTGTAGGAAATGCCACGTATGTATCGGTGCTTGCCTTGCGATTGGAAAGACCGTAAACTGCTATGGGATTATCGCTGAGAACATGAATACCAAGAGCCATTCGCATTTCGCTTCCCTTTATTTCTTCAGAAGAATCTATATCAATGCTGATAATCTCACCTGCAGTGATAGCGAAAGGTATTGCCGGCTTGTTTGGCACTTCAACCCTTCCCTTAGCTGCATGATCTCCGGTGATATAAAGTTTAAAATGTAACCCTGAATTAAATTCTTCCTTCGCATTCTGCGGAAAGCATACCCAGAAATCGGTGCCGCGAGTATCGGATTGGGCATGGGCTTTCTTCACCGGTACTGCGGAGCAAATGAGGAGTAAAACTATGAACGAAGAGAAAAATGTTTTTTTCATAGTTCTTGCTAAAAACTAATGAAGGACAATAAATCGAGATTCCTGAGTCGCGTTTTGCGCTCCTGTTGACGTATAGGTCGTTAATCGTATATGATATGATGCAGAGGCAAAGAAACCAGTTGGAAAATCATACGAATGAATACCTGCCGGCATTGCTGCCTGCGGCTGCAACTCCTTAACAACTCTTCCATTAATATCAATGACATTAAGAGAGATGACCTGCCCCGGAAAATGATTATAAAATTGTATCTTGATCGTCTGCCCATGCCGTGCCGGAGAGGGGAAAGTTTCAATAATATAGGTATCTCGCCTCGGACGAAGAGCAGGGCTGGTTAACCCTGTAGAATCCTGCCCCCCGGAAGCCTGTGCGCCAGCCTGACCAGGGAATAGGGATAAGGCAACTAAGCCGAAGAACAAAAATATTGCTTTCTTCACAATGTCATAAAATTTTTAATGATAAAACCCATTACGTAAACTCCAATTAAAGGTTTTTGGATTCAGTAAAATAAAATGTTTTCTTCAGCTGAGATGTTTAAGAGGAATGAAATCTTTACGCTATCTTCTGCCCTATTTCAAAAAATATAAGAAAAAATATATTTTAGGGTGGGTTCTTACGACATTTTCAAGTTTGGCGACAGCCATTATGCCGCTCTATGTCGGTCATGCAATAAATACTTTGCAGGCGGGGGCAGCTACTTCTTCGTCGCTCCTCAGTGATTGCCTAATTATTATAGTATTATCCGCCACTGCAGGTTATCTTTTCTATCAGGTTCGACAGACGATCATTGTGGCAAGCCGCGAGATCGAATACGATTTGCGCAATGATTTCCTGGCACACGTTCAAACTCTATCCATGCGATTCTTCCAAAACACTCCGCAGGGTGAAGTGATGGCGTATGCAACAAATGATATTAATGCAGTCCGCAATTTTATCGGTCCTGCGGTCATGTATTCGGCTGATACGCTGACGACATTTATTTTTTCAGTCGTATTTATGCTTTCGATTTCTCCGGTATTGACAGTTGCCGTCATCGTGCCGCTGCCTCTGATGTCACTTGGAGTCTACCTCATCGGCAAACGCATTCATCCCCTTTTTGATGCAGTGCAGGCACATTATGCAAATCTTACGGCGCGCGCAACAGAATCCATTTCCGGTATGCGAGTCATCAAAGCGTATGTACGCGAAGATTACGAGAAAAATCTTTTCGATGTGATGAGCGATGAATATTACAAAAAAAATATGCGCCTTGCCAAAGTGCAGGGCTTGATGATGCCGGTAATCTTCGGATTTGTCGGAATGTCAGTGGTGATCTTACTTTTACTTAGCGCACCGCTTATTGTTGAGAAAAAAATGCTGCTCGGGGAAATGACGGAGTTTCTTATCTATCTCGGAATGCTGACTTGGCCGTTCATTGCATTAGGCTGGGTAACAAATCTCGTTCAACGCGGCGCAGCTTCAATGTCCAGATTGCAAGTTATCTTTGATACGAAACCCGATGTTGAAGATTCCCGTGATGTAGATCAAACTATTTCTGAAGTCAGAGGCGAGATTGAATTCCAAAATGTATCCTTCCGCTATCGCGACGAATTGCCTTACGTACTTCGGCATATTAATCTTCGCATTCCAAGCGGCAAGACGCTTGCCATCATCGGCAGGACTGGTTCGGGCAAATCATCTTTTGTTGATCTTATCCCGCGTCTATATGATACAACCGAAGGGACGATCCTTGTTGACGGGCACGATATTCGAAAAATACCACTATCTGTATTAAGAAAAAATATTGGTATGGTACCGCAGGAATCTTTTTTATTTTCTGATACGATCCACGAAAATATTTCCTTCGGGCTTGAAGGAGGCACCGAAGCAGAAGTTGCAAGCGCTGCCCAATCGGCAGAAATTTACGCAGACATATCTTCTTTCCCTCATCATTTGCAAACCATCGTCGGTGAGCGCGGCTTAACTTTAAGCGGCGGACAGAAGCAACGCACCGCATTATCTCGAGCATTAGCACGCGATCCGAATATTCTGATCTTAGATGATGCAATGAGCGCAGTTGATACGGCAACAGAAGAAAAAATTCTCTCGAATTTGCGCGAGATCATGAAGGAAAGAACAAGCATTATCATCAGCCACAGAATTTCCACCGTAAAAAATGCCGATGAAATTGTTGTCTTAGATCAAGGACAAATTATCGAGCAAGGGACGCATGAAGAACTTCTTAAACTCGGAGGAGCGTATCATGATCTCTATAGAAAACAATTGTTGGAAGAGGCGCTGGAACAGGCATAAGTGCCTGTGACATTCTTATGACAAAATCAATTCATCGATCATCCGCTCCATGGATTTGCATTTCTCCATGATTGGCGCGGCTTCAACCTTCGGCACATATTTGAGGCGGACTGAAAGTGTTATATATGATTCAAGCGATGATAAAAGTCCGTGCGAGATAGAGAGATACCATAGTGAAATTTTAATATTTCCGCAGCTTGCTGCCGCGGCGATCTTCGCCGGAATTTTTATTGCAGCGGTTCGCATCTGCGATGAAAGCGCAGGTTTTTCATCAACAGGATATTTTTCCGTCAGCCCGTAAATTTCCTGGACTAACTCCATCCCTGCCTGCCAG
>JANYLL010000386.1 GCA_025357895.1 Ignavibacteriota bacterium | reverse complement strand
GTTGAGTTTTACTTTGTCAAAAGCTGCACATATCGGCATCGAATGTTTTGATCTTCTCGGACGAAGCGTGGATATATTGACGGAAGGCGATTATAGCTCAGGCAAGCATTCATTCACCATAGATTTTTCTACGCAACCTAATGGAGTATATATAATTATTTATACGAACGGAAATACAAGACAATCACAATCAGTAATCGTATCGCATTAATAAAGGCAGTAATTCGTAAATCATTATGGATTTAAAAATCCTCGCCTAGTGAGAAGATATATTGCGGCTTTGCCCAGTGGTCTATTGTTGTAGTCCAGGCAATATCCATTTTTAAGTAGATGCCGAAGAGGTAGGTGCGGAAGCCGATGCCGGTTGAGATCAGCAGGTCTTTCGTTGTCCATGCGCCATCATCTTTTTTCTGAAGGAGGTAGAGTTTATTATTCCATGCCGATCCGGCATCACAGAATACTTCGGATAGCAATGCAAGCGGAGCGCCGCTGACATAGATCGGGAATGGGAAGCGCAACGCAAGATTTAGCAATCCGTATTTCGTGCCGATCTGCTCGTTAAAAGGAAATCCGCGTAACGGCGTACCGACGGCATAGAAAGCAAAATCCTCAGGCTCAGTCAGCGGATAGGTTGTTGCGCTGAAGTAACGGTTGATCCATCCGTCAACACCGCCTAAAAAGAATTTCTGCGGATTCGGTCCGAAGCTCATTGCTCCTGAAAATCTTGCAGCAAAGGTCATATCGCCAATGATCTTGAAGTAATGACGGAAATCCAGCTGCGGAGTGATAAAGCCCAGCGTATTCGTCGAAAATTTCGGTGATATTGCAAGCGTTGCATTATACCTGGTACCGGCTTTCGGATAAAAATAACTCCAGATTACATCATCATGGACATAGCCAAGGCTTGGAGTGATGGCGAATCTTCTTTTTGCAGGACGATCGAGCGGCAGACCTGCTCCATCGCCGATGTCATCTTTCTCTAATACAATTGCCGAGAGATTTACATCGAAGCGGTTGAACCGATCAAGAGGGTAAGAGGCAAGTCCCGTCAATCCGTACGAAGTAAATCTTGAAATAAAATATCCGTAGCTTTCAAAACCCGGATCAGGAGATGTATAAATAAAACGAGCACTATGGAATGCCTGCAATCCATAATTGATCCGGTCCTGCAGATTGAAATAGGATAGTACGTAATCCGAATTTCTCAGATCGAGCAGCAAATTCGTTGCAAAATAGAGCTGATGATTTCCGAGTTCATCGGAAAACAGCATTTGCGCCGAGCCTTGTAATCCGTAATATCCCGTATATCCTGCCGTTCCTAAAATAATATCAGGAGTGAAGACTACTTTATACTGACGCTCAATATATTTTCCGGAAGTATCTCGATAATTTGTGATCGCAGGGATCGTTTGCTTCTGCCTAAAGTCCTGACGTGAGCGATCACTATAGGGAGTATTACCATACACATAATTATGAAGATCGATGCCAACTTCACCATATCCTACTGTTGAATCGGCACCTTCGGAGGTCGTACGATTCGGATCGTTGATACGTTTGATCGCCGAATCTTTAAGCGATACTTCGGCGATCTTATCACCGCGGAATTTTGTATTCGGAAGCGAATCGAGCTTTCTATCAAGCGGATTGCGCATCAGATACATATTATATCCGCCTTTGCGGATGGCACTGAAGGCAAGCTTGGAGCCGTCATCAGATACGGAGATCTGATCGATCTTCGAAACCGAATTCGTCAGCGGGCGGGCTGAAGATCCATCAAGACTTGCAGCAAAGATATTATTGATACCGCTTTTATTGGAGATAAAAAAGATCGTCTTTTTATCTTTGGAAACTGCAGGTTTTGTTTCATCGGCATCGGGCGTGCTTGTCAATCGCACGATCTTTTTTGTATCAATATCAAAGCGGTAAAGATCTTTATTGCGAATTTCGATCTTGGATTGCTCTACGCCCGATGGAGGAAATTCTCCCGGCACGAGATGATCGCCGCGATCGCTGGAAAAATAGATCGCATGCGAATCCGGCGCCCACTCCACATCCTGATCGGCGAAAGCATCGTTCGTGAGATTGGTCAGAGATTTCGAAGCAAAGTCATAAAGATAAATATCACTGCCGCCGTTTTTATAAGCAATGATCGCCAAAGATTTTCCATCGGGTGACCATTTTACCTGTTGAATTGCATCAAGATCGGTTGCCGAAAGCGGAAGCAGATCGTAATCACCGCTTTCGATATCAATAATATTAACAACGTCATATTTTCCAGCCTTCGAAGAAAGCGCAAGTTTTTTTTCATCCGGCGACCACGTCAAGCCCGGATTGAGCAGATGCAGCTCCTCGAAATTTCCGCTTGCTCCGCCGCCCGATACGATCTTGCGGATTTCAGAAGGCTTAGCAACATTTTGAATATAAATATCATAGTAATCACTGCGATCGGAGATGAAGGCGATCCAATCGCCTTTCGGAGATATCTCCGGCGATGAATTATAAAAATTTCCGAGTTTCTTATGGTCGGCATACGTTTCGGCGAACGTTGCAGGATCATCGAATCGTGAGATATCCGGATAGTAAAGTTTTTTTAAGAACTCGATAAACTTTTCGCTGAATTCCGATACACTAATTCCGAACGTACTTTTATACGCAAGTTCCGGTGAGCGCGTCGTGCGGATGCGCTGCAAAAGCTCAGCAACTTTTTCCGGTCCGTATTTTTCTGATATATACCAGTACATCGTCTGCCCTACGCGATACTGCACATATCCTCCAAGCCGTTCCAACGGTGGAATGGCATCGGCAAGCGTTGCATCGCGCATGAACATATCTGTTTCGATATCAAGCCCGTTAAGCGATTCGTATTCGGCAAGTCCTTCGTTCATCCATGTGGGAATCGTAATGCCGCCGCCGGTAAGCAGCGCCTGATAAGAGCCGCCGCTATACATATCATTAAGCACGGCATGAACAAGCTCGTGATGGATCACGTGACGGAAGAGTTCGTAATTGCCTTCGAAGGGAACAACGACACGATTCTTAAAAAGCTCTGTAACGCCGCCAACACCTTCGGGAAGATATTCACTGACGGCATTAGTCTGCTGAAAATCATTATGCGAATTATAAACGAGGATAGATATGCGCTGCGTAATGTCATAGCGAACAGTTTTTTCGATGCTGGTTAACGAGCTTTCGGCGATCTCGGCACAGAACTGTGCTATCTCGTAGCCGCCTTCATAATAATAAATATCGAAATGCGGAGACTGAATATATTTCCAGTGGAACTCGCGGTACTGAACTTTATTCTTCCCGAAATTCGTGCTCTGGGCAAAAATAAACTGCGGCATAGCCGCACCCAAAATGAGCGGCAAAAAGATCAACAATAACCATTTCTTCATACTATATACTATAGACACGAAAAACGCAGGAAGGTTTCACCTTTACCTCCCTGCTTTACGGTTTATGGTTGCACTGAGTTTCTGTTTTACATCTGAATTCGTATGGCAGGGACCTCTGCCTCGTTTTGTACAGCCAATGCTGCGCAGATACGATGATAACCGTCGGCGACGATCATCCTCCCGTCTTTATAAACTAAAACAACCGGAGCGACCTTCTTTTTGGATTTCATCTTCGTAATATCTTTTTTTTCGTCCATTTGATTTTCATAAATCTTCTTTCGTAAATTATTGATAAAATATGCGAAGCAGATGTAACACTGCTTCGCACATTCATTTAATACTGCCTTACGTAACACTGCACTAAATCAATTGGCACTATTAAATTTTAAAAAGGGCAGAGCTTATTTGCTTGAACCGCCCTGTGATCCGCTTCCACCGGATTTACCTGACTGTGAACCTTGTGATCCGCTGCCTGATTGTGATCCGCCCTGCGATCCACCTTTTGAACCGCCCTGAGATCCGCTGCCTGACTGTGAACCACCCTGACTGCCTGATTTACCCGTCTGTCCGCTTTGTGATCCGCTGCTCGATCCTGAACGTGATGAATCGCTTGAATTATTTTCAGCTTCCATACCGCCATTGCGGCTTTCGTTCTTGTTTTCGTTGTTAATCATATTTTTTTTAAATAAAAAGTGAAAAGATATCTCTGTTTTTATTCAGAGGGTTTAGGAAAAACTTTTTGAATAGTATTCTTTAATGTTTTTCCGTTACAAAAGTTACGCCAAGGTTTTGGCATCGGATTCATGTAACATTTCCATATCTTATTGTATGTTTGTATGTTTGTATGTAAATTGTTTTTTCGTGCATCTAACTTGTGGACCTACCCTAAATTAATAGACAGTTGATTTGGTTATTTAGAGCACAATCA
>JANYLL010000358.1 GCA_025357895.1 Ignavibacteriota bacterium | reverse complement strand
GCGAAGATCGCAGCGAAACTTGCTGTCGGTTATACGCTCGATGAAATTCCGAATGATATTACAAAGCAAACTCCTTCATGCTTCGAGCCGACTATAGATTATTGCGTCGTGAAAATTCCGCGATGGGATTTCGAAAAATTCAAAGGTATCGATGCCGCAAGTTCGCAGCTTGGTGTGCAGATGAAATCGGTCGGCGAAGTAATGTCCTTCGGCAGAACATTTAAAGAAGCTTTTCAAAAAGCAATTCGCTCTCTCGAGCAATCGCGTTACGGACTTGGTTCCGATGGCAAAGATGAATTCGAAATAGATGAAATGTCTGAGATAGAAAAAATTCGTACTATGGAAATCGTTCGCGAACGGCTTGCCCAGCGCCGCTCGGATATGATCTTCACCATCCGCTATGCAATGAAACTCGGCATGACGCGAGAGCAAATATTTGACATCACAAAAATTGATCCGTGGTTCTTAAATCAATTAGAGCAGATCGTCAGAAGAGAAGGGGAACTGAGGCAGGCTGCTGCATTTGTTTGAGGTCACAATTTGTGACCTCAAAATATAGCGAGTAGACTAAATAAAGCATTACGATCCTGAAGTATTTACTGATGCTTTTAATGCACCTTTTAAATTTGCTTCGATAGCTGCTCCATTCTTTCCATCGCGCGGATCTAAGATCGCACCTGTTCCGTCAGAGAAAGCAATTTGTGAAGGAAATCTCACAAGAACTTCCATCGGTGAACCTTTAGTTACGACTAACGGTTGATCGAAATAGACATTACCATTCCCGGTAACTGCCGAGCGATAGGTAAATGGCATTTGGTTTCCGGACTGCCATACGTATCCACGAATCACGATCGTCGTATTTGCAGGTACATTTTCATTTGCTCTGAAGAGCATATTATATAAAGGTCCGAATGCAAGAGAAAGCGAGTCTGGATTTCCCTGAAGCGGACGGATATCGAATCTTCCGCGATGATATGTGTAAGCATCGATAATAGCTTCACCTATATATTGCCTTCCCGATACATCGAATGCAAGAAGAAATTGCGGCGGTCGGATACTTCCTTCTGCCAGATTAGGATCGGGCTGATCATCGGATAGATCACTTCGCAGCATAAAGTTACTTGCAGCAAATGCCGCACTCGTTACTTGTAATGAATCCACAGATCCAAAACCCGGGGGCAAAGCATGACCCGAAAATGTGGAATGAATGGTCACTGCATCCAATTGTGTGCGCATTGCTATGTTACTTCCTCCATCAGTAGGCGATGTTGGATTAACGGTACAGCTTGCAATTCCTAATACTGCAACACTATATAATGCGGCTTGGAATAAATTTTTTTCAGTAAATAGCTTTTTCATACGTGTACATGATTATGTGAATTCTCTCATTTTAGTTGCAAAGACTATGCCAAAGAAAATGAATATTAATTAACTGGGACGGAGAACAGGATTAACTTGCAACTGCTTAAATAGTAGGACGTTATCAGCAAATCTCATAAGAGAAGTGTAACAATTCACCCTGTAAGCAGGTTATTGACTACTATGAAAATCGTCATATTTTTTATCTGTTTCTTTATACTGAGCTGCGCTTCATTGCAGGCGCAATTCCTTTCGTGGCATCAGACAGGGAATCTGCCGGGGGTCCAGACTGACGGAGGAAATGTAAGTGAAATTGTTGCGGGTACCACTGATACGGTTTTTGCCTTTTTATCTTATCATTTCCCTTATGGAGCGAATGTGCATGATGAGATTTATATATCAACCGATAGAGGTATTAGCTGGAAAGATACAAAAAATCAAACCCCATTTATTGGCAATACGCTAATATCTAACAGTGGTGCATTCATTTTTGGCTCTACACCAAATAGTTTTGGCATAGACGGAATTTTTTGCTCAACAAATGGCGGTAAGGATTGGACAAATACATCAAACGTAAATAATGTAACTTCACTTATTCATGGGAAAGATCACGAGTATGTTGCGGAGGCAGTTGATACACCATCCTTTTCAAATTATATTTTGCATTCCGTAGATGACGGTCTCACATGGAAACGTATAATTTTGCCTGTAAAATACTCCGGTTCGGAATTATGCTACAAAGATAGCAATACATTATTTTTACTTAATTATAATAGAATATTCCGTTCATCCGACTTTGGAGTAACGTGGGATTCAGTATTTGCATCGAAGAATTATTTCCCTTTTTTTGCATGTGATAATTCGATTGTATATGTTCAAAATGATTCCGGAGATGTCTATACATCTTCTTCCGGGCTAAAGGGCACATGGGTCAAGCGCCAAACGGATCTATCTAATAATGGATTTACTGCATTATCTATGCCTGGTGCAGTCCGCAGAGAAATATGCTTTTCATCTTCGGGTTATATAACTCAGGATACAGGTAAGACATGGAGAAGGTCTATTTTCGATTTTTTTGGACCTAATTCCAAAGCATCGTGTGTAGCATTTGACTCTTCCGGCGTTTATTATGCAGGCGGAAGCGATTATATTTTACGTTCTACCGATACCTGTAAATCCTGGACTTCTATTTCTTTGCCTATTGCCGATAGTGCCAGCAATAGTGCCAGCAATTATTTTTTCGCTTTAGCTGCTCCTTTCGGAAGCTCATTGTGGGCACTTTTCGGTTCTGATTTTCATCATTCTCCAGATGATGGGTCACATTGGAATAAGATCATTCCAAAAGGATTCAGGTCCGTTTATTCTATCGGAAATGGTAGTGATGGCTCACTTCTTGCGGGAATGCTTGATAGTATGAATCGGAATGTTGTAGCTCGAACGACCGATGAGGGTAATACATGGAATTTCACTTCACCTATGAAGCCCGATAATAATATTGATTTTATACGTGAGGCAGCACCGGGAAAAATAGTTGCGATTGACGATGCGGGATATTGCCACCATTCCGAAGATAATGGCATCACCTGGAAAGTTGTACAAGTTGAGTATCAACCTACGTCGATCTATTCATTCTCAATTGCCGATTCACTTACGTTTTATGCAGGTTCACAAGGCGGATTTTCGGTTTCACATGACGGTGGATTTTCCTGGAAAGCAGTCACGATTCAACCGCCCACAACTCTTGTAACGAGTATAGCACCAACGTACAACGGAGACGTTCTTGCTGTTTTTGATTCAACAGCGATTATGCGCTCTGCTGATGGTGGTAAGACATGGATTCCACAGAATAGTGGCTTTCCAAAGAATATAAAGGTGAATGGTTTAGTGACCGATTCGAAACAGAATGTTTATGCCGGAACAAGTAAAGGTACATTTATTCAATTTGCCGGAGAAACTGCATGGCGCGGCTCGACTTCAGGGCTGACCGATCTGAATGTAACATCAATCATTACGCGAGATAAGAATACATTGTTTGTTTCATGCTCACATTCAGGAATTTTCCGAGCAGATAATATTACGGGCGCAGTGAGATATCGAAGCAACGCCGATAAAAAGTTAATAATTTATCCAAACCCTGTTGTTTCTTCGTCAATTATTTCCTACTCGCTTGCAAAACGTCAATACATAAAACTCGAACTCGTTGATCAGCTTGGTAGAGTTACTCGTCTCCTTTCAAATGGTAGCGAAGATGCAGGAGTAAAAACGATTTCATTCTTCGTGAATGATCTTCCGATAGGAATGTATTTTCTTCGTCTTGAAAGTGATGATCCGGAGCAGATCGAGAAGTTTACTGTTGTTCGGTAGGATTTACAAAGTTAAAACTCAAAATCAGAAGTCGTAATTTGGGCTTTGCGCTCATGGACTCTTTAATTTTGACTTTTGTCTTGCGCCATTCGTCCTTCCGTATTTTTGCTCAATGAACATGACTGAAACTCGCTTGCCAACGTATTCCTTTTTCTCGCGTATCGTTCTTGCTATCGCATTTCTTTTGCTTGTGGTTGAAACTATTGACTATATCAATTTTACCGTTGATGATGTTTTTATTTCGATGCGCGTAGCAGAAAATGCCGCAGGAGGTCAGGGATTTGTTTATAATCCCGGCGAGTATGTCGAAGGATATTCCGATCCTCTTTGGGTGTGGATGCTGAGTGGAGCATCCACACTTGGGATCAGCCGCGAAGCTTCACCGCTGGCGCTCATGTGGTTTGCAAAAGCTTTGAGTTATCTCTTCGGTTTACTCACGCTTGTTTTGCTTTATGCTCTCGTAAAAAAAATCTATTCACATTCTCCGTTTCGTTCTCTCTATGCAAGTTTCGGAGTGCTTTTTGCTATTCTGACGGCTCCCTTTATTGTCTGGTGTGTCGGTGGGTTGGAAATGACACTCGTTTCATTTCTCTTTATGGCATCGGCTGTTTTTGCTCATGACATCATGGAGTCCATAAGGGTACAGAAGAGGACCACGGTAATAAAATATTTTGCATTTTCCCTTTGTTTTATATTAGCAACATTAGCGAGACCGGAGTCTCCGATGTTTGCTCTTGCCGGATTCATTTTCCTGTTCCTTCACATTCCCAAGTCCGAGAGGATGAAATTTTTCATGTACACCGTACTTCCGTACGTGATCGGAATGCTCATCTTTTTTTGGTGGCGCTGGACAACATATCATGATGTACTGCCCAACTCCTTCTATGTAAAAACCGGCGGCGGTTTACGAAGTTATATGATGGGAATAAAATATCTTCTCGGTGCATTAGGCGCCATCACAGCACCCCTTATTCTTCTAATCCTTTTTGCTTTTTTGCGGAATTGGCGAAGCAACGGAATGAAGATCTATCTAAGCATAATGCTTGCCACTTCGATGATCTTTATTATTTATTCAAGCGGCGATTGGATGCCCGGGGCGCGGTTTCTAATTCCTGTAGCTCCGTTCTTTTTTCTTTTAGCGGTCTTCGGTTTTGCTGAACTCCATGAACTGCTTATGAACTCAGGTGCATTTCGTACACCTTCAAAAGTATTTTTCGTACTTCTTGTTTTAGTAGTCAGTTTCTCATGCAGTTTTTCCGGACGCATCATGCTTCGGGGAGAACTACCGAGGATGCCCACAGGATTTGCATCTCGTCCCGGTCATGCCACACCGTCCCATGAGCAAGTCGGGGACTGGCTAGTGCAAAATACTCATGGTCCGATCACAGTTGCTGCCGGCGAAGCAGGACTTATCGGATATATGAATCCACAAATGCGGCTGCTCGATCTGAACGGCTTGATGGATAAACATATAGCCCGCTTGCGTAAAGAAGGTAAACCGTTCGATGCGGAGTATATCTTTTCGCAACATCCGGATTACATTATTCTTTATGGTACTGACGTTCCTCCATCTGCTCCGTCGTCAGGCAATTACCTTGAAGCAATTACTACGTCTCCGCATCTCCATAATGAATATACGCTTGTCCGTCGTTTCGTTTCTTTTGAAGTTTACGCGCGCAATGGATTGAATTAGTCTCAAAAAATCTTTGTAATTTCAGCGGTTTTTTTCTGTTTTTGATGTAAATTCCATAGAATTCCCGTACTTTTGTACTAAGAATATTGATATTCGGAGAATAGCCCCCTCCTTGCCGAGCAATCCTTGCCGGTATTGACCTTTTTAATTTCCGATAGGCAGTTGTGCAACGACTCGTGACGTATGCACATTTGCTTTACAAAATAAATATGCGTTTGTTGCATAACGATGTTCCTCTTTACAAAGTATTTGTAGGGGCGGGATCATCAGTTGCGAAAACCGGCACTCTGTTCACTGAGCAGGTGCATTTCCACCACAACGTATGCGTATATATAGTAGTATTTTTTTTCTTTTCTTTTTTCTTGTTTCGTCCAAATTTTCTTACGGACAAAGCGAAGGAAAACGTCATCCCCCAAGTCCAGACGAGATCAGACCTACCTTTTATGAGCTTCTCGATATTCAGTGGGAATACTTAATGCATGAATATCCTGAATGGGCTACCGATATCGGTTATCCGGGACAGAACAACAGGTGGACGGATATGTCACTAGCGGCAATCGAACGAAGGCATGACGATGCGAATGAATTTCTTAAATCACTTCGTCTTGATAATCGCAAAAGCTTTCTTGATGTGCAGGGAAAGTTTGATTATGATGTCATGATCTATACCGAACTTGATGAAGTCGGAGGTTTTCCATTCCAGGAAGAACTTCTTCCAATTAATCAGCTTTACGGAATTCAGCAGGATATACCGTCTCGGCTTTCAAATCAGCCGAATAAAACACCGGGTGATTATCAAGATATTTTGTCGCGGATGCGTGCAGTTCCTCTTCTTATCGATCAGGTGATACTGCTGATGAATAAAGGCATTGAAATGCATATTGTCCAGCCAAAGATCACGATGCGTGATGTTCCGGATCAGGTACGGAGCCTCATTTCCGGAAATCCAAAAAACTCGCCGATGATGAAAGCGTTTACCGATTTTCCTTTGGCGATCTCTGAGCACGATCGCTCAGTGCTTACGAGTATGGCGCTGGAAATTTATCGGGATAGTTTAGTGCCTGCCATTACTAAATTATATAAATATCTGGTAGATATCTATATACCGCACTGCCGCGAATCCATTGCAATGAAAGATCTTCCGAACGGCAAAGCATGGTATGAATATAAAGTGCGGCATCATACTACGACTTCGATGAAGCCCGATCAGATATTCGAGTTGGGAATGCAAAAAGTAAAGCTTAATCGTGGAAGGATGGATTCACTCCGCAAAGCAGTTGGCTTTGAAGAAGACCTTCCGAAATTTTTTGAATATCTGCGGACGGATCCGAAATTTTTCTATACCGATTCAGCGAGTCTTGTTAATGGGTATAAAGAAGTCGCTGCCCGTGCCAATGCTGCATTGCCTAAACTTTTCGGAAAATTACCGAAGCTGAATTTCGAAGTAGTCCCTGTGCCTGCTTATTCGCAAAAATCACAAACGACGGCATATTATAATCAAGGCTCACTTACCGTCAACCGTCCGGGATATTATTTTGTAAACACCTACGATCTTGCTTCGCGGCCGAAATGGGAAATGGAACCGCTGACGTTGCATGAATCGGTGCCCGGGCATCATTTGCAAATTTCTCTTGCCGAGGAGCTTGAAGATAAACCGGAGATACTGAAGAATACGGAATATACTGCTTTCGTTGAGGGCTGGGCACTCTATGCAGAATCACTTGGTCCGGAACTCGGATTTTATAAGGACGCATATTCAAAAATGGGGCAGCTATCGTATTTGATGTGGCGTGCGATCAGGCTTGTTGTCGATGTTGGAATTCATTATAAAGGCTGGACGCGCGATCAGGCAATCGCATTCTTTGCCGAGAATTCCGGAAAGTCGCGGCATGATATTGAGGTTGAGATAGATCGCTACATTGTTGATCCCGGGCAGGCGCTTGCCTATAAGATCGGTGACCTGAAAATAAAAGATATCAGAGCGTATGCGGAAAAGCAATTAGGTGCAAAATTTGATATCCGTGCCTTCCATGATGAACTGCTCGGAGCAGGTGCGTTGCCACTTGATATTTTAGAGCGGCGAATGAAGATGTGGGTGCAGCAAATTCAGGAGAAGAGTAATACTAAGTAAGTAGGAATTAGGACGATGAATTAGTGGGGCGGACTCTTGGTCTGCCCGAAAAAAAAGATCGAATCGTGAAGTTCGATCCTTTTTTTATCAAATAAAAATTTTGCATGTTTAATTAATTCGTCCCCGCCGCAGCCAGTCTCTTTGCTCTGTCTGCAATTCGTAATTGCTCGATGAGATCTATCCGAATCCATTCAGCACGACAACGAGGATGACCTTCCCCCTGCATGAGAACGGAACGGTATCGCTCTTTATCATGGATATCACCGGGAAGGTAATTGCGACGCCGATTAATTGGATAACTTTGAAAATGCCGGAACAAAGAGTATTTAGATGCCGACGAATGATCTTTGGACAGAAATGAATTACCTGCGAATGTTGAATGAAATCGGTAGTCTATTCCAAAAATTAATCCTAACAAAATAATTATTAATATATTATGTAACAAATCATTGGATGGGAAGTTATTCCTCGTATGAGAAAGTGTTGTTTTATACTATTTTTTATATCTGCGAAGCTCTTTGGGCAGACGCCAGATACCTACGTTGATCAAATTCTTATTATAGGAAAAGATAGTTTACTTGCATTCGAAAAATATTCTGACAATGGCGGTTATAGTGCCTTTCAGCATCTTTTTCTTTCGACGAATGACGGAGTTTCTTGGAAAGACCTTCGGGATTCTACTCCTTCCGATGGTAAAACGATTGTTCTCCCCGATGGCTCACTACTTCATGGCACTGCTGGAGATTTTTGGGGTGCTCATGCCGGTCTCTATCATTCGACTGATCTTGGAAGAAAATGGATAAAGATCAGAAATTCTATTATCAGTGATGTTTGTGCATCAGGCATAAATGAATATTATATTGTTGTGGGGCTGATAGGTTTCAACGGTGGAATTCAAGGGAATGACAGCCTTTTACGAAGTAACGATGGCGGTCTTACCTGGAAAAAAATATTCGAACTTGATCCGTTCTATCAATCGCAGATTAATTTCGTCATGACATTCCAAAATAAGATATTTGTCAATGCGTATAATAAAATACTGCGATCTGAAGATTATGGAAAGGTATGGGATACGGTAATTGATATCAGTTATCCGGCTCCGGATTCAGTGAAATTTGCCGGTGCTATTTCCTGTAACCATCACAATATATTTTGCCAGCGGCTTGCGCATGGTTCTACATCGCATAGCAGTATTGCAGATAAGACTTCATTATTGATTACATCATCAGGTAATTCTGGATCATGGGTTGAAGGTGAAGTTCCATTTTACAAATATCCAACACAGACCGGAATTCCCCTTGTCGCTAAAGGAGATAGGCTTTTTACAATGGGTTTTCTTTCCTGTGATTTTGGTAAAACATGGATCGATTTTAGGAAAAATATTTTTGGCGCCGATACTAACGAAAATGATCCGCGGCTTTTGACTGCTATTGCTATTGATTCTTCCGGCAAATGTTTTTATGGAAGTGGAGAATATATTGTTTCCACATCCGATTGCGGGCAAACCTGGAAAAAGGTTCTCTTATCATTGAATAATTCTTCTGTAAATATGAATAATGATCTGACATCGGGAATGTTGATTTTTCCGAATCCTGCTTCCTCCTCAGCACAAATCAGCTATTCTCTGATCACGCCTCATTATATAAAACTCTCACTTGTTGATCGGCTTGGAAGAGTAATCCAAATTCTTCGGGATACTCATCAAGATTCAGGCAAAATAAATATTTCGATTCCCTGCAACGATCTTCCGGATGGGATGTATTATTTGCGGTTAGAAAATGAAGTTGGCAGTCAATTTCAAAAGTTAATTGTAGCGAAATAATTTTGAATTTTGAATTAATTCGTCCCCGCAGCAGCCAATCTCTTTGCTCTATCTGCAATTCGTAATTGTTCGATGAGGTCATCTAATTCGCCATCCATGATGCCGGGGAGATTATGGAGCGTTAAGCCGATGCGATGATCGGTGACGCGGTCTTGCGGGAAGTTATAGGTACGTATTTTCTCGGAGCGGTCTCCGGAACCGACCATGCCTTTTCTTTCAGCGCTGTATTTTGCATCCGCTTCTGCTTTTGCTTTTTCATACATGCGCGATCGCAAAACCTTCATCGCCTTGTTGCGATTTTTCAATTGACTGCGCTCTTCCTGACAGCTTGCAATAATACCTGTGGGAAGATGGGTGATGCGTACGGCAGTTTCGACCTTATTGACATTTTGTCCGCCTTTGCCTCCGGCACGGAAAATATCTATGCGCAGATCGTTGGGGTTCACGTCAATTTCCACGTCCTCAACTTCCGGCAGCACGGCAACGCTTGCTGCGCTGGTATGAATGCGTCCCTGCGTTTCGGTTGCGGGTACGCGCTGCACACGATGGACGCCGCCTTCCCATTTCATTTTTGCAAATACATCTTCGCCTTCAAGCGAGAATGAAACTTCGCGGAAGCCTTTCAAACCCGTTTCATTATAATCTATAGTTTCCATTTTCCAACCCTGACGTTCGGCGTAGCGCATATACATCCGATAGAGATCACCGCCGAATAGCGCAGCTTCATCGCCGCCTGTGCCGGCCCGGATTTCGATAATACAATTGCGGCTATCATCAGGATCCTGCGGCACGAGAAGATATTTTACTTCTTCATCGTATTTTGCAAATTCTTCTTCAAGTGAGCGCATCTCGGCTTCAGCCATCTCCCGCATTTCAGGGTCACGCGTATCTTTCAATACTTCGCGCGCTCCGGATAGATCATCCGTCAGCTTTTTATATTTATGGTACGCCGTTTCAATAGGCAGAAGCTGGCGTCGCTCGCGGGCAAGCAGCGTCATGCGCTTCTGATCAGGCGCAATAGCCGGATCGGATAAGTCCCGATCAAGCGTCAGAAATTTTTCGTGAATAGATGCGAGTTTTTCGAGTAACATAAGCGGGTGAGTAAACGCAGAGGAGCCAATTAAAAATTCAAAGAATTATAGATCTATTTCCAGAACTTGATTGTGAGTTTTGGCGGATTCAGGGGGTCATTCCAATTTGTAGATACATACGATGCACTTCCTTCACTAATTCCATAGTAATAATAAGATTCAGACATCTGAATATTTGTTAAATGAATTTGTACTTGAGGTCCTGATAAAGAATAGATAACTGTATCTCCAATAATATTGGTAAGAGGGATATCTATTCCTGCTAAATCTACATTATAAGCTATACTAGTTGCGAAATTGTTTGGACCATCATTACCGTATGAATCATATGCATATCCTTTATGGCAATTAAACGAGAGTACAGCTGAACCATCCAAGGATACAATTCCTGTTAAAGTGTTACCTGTACCGACTGTTTCATCGAAGGAATTATGCAAAGTGTCGTTACGAGTGTGTGTACTACTGCCGCTATTATTGACAGCTGAATATTGACCGGATTGCCATATTAAGCGATAAGCGGGAGTATCATTATTAGCTCCGCCCAAATAATCCCAATTTAGACCGTATGGATAAAGATTTCCAGTAGTATTGTTCGCTGTGAAGATAGTTTCTACGAATTTCATAGAACTTAATATTGCAGCAGAAAATTGAAAAGGTTTAACTACACAAGAGTCAATGCCTTCTCCAATCTCAATATTTCTTTGAACATCAAACACTTTTACACTGAAATGGTATGTGCCGGCACTCTTGAAAGTATGCTGTACACTATCATTATCCACCATTGATACCATTGGAGATCCATCTTTAAAATCCCATTCATACCTCCACGAAATATTCGTTGGTTTACCAATGATACTTGCATGCAATATCGGTGCATAGTTCAATCCGCCAATCAAAATCGTAGGTGTAAAGATGATTGGAATAAAATTAATCGTAACTTGTGAAGTTTCAGTGCCGATTAAAACCCCATCTTTAAAAATTGTCAATTTTAT
>JANYLL010000345.1 GCA_025357895.1 Ignavibacteriota bacterium | reverse complement strand
AGATCATACTTACCGGACTTCACACTTTCAGCAGTTAACTTTTCTGTTGCTTCAGCAACTGCAACTGCGATCTCATCTTTATATGGATACTCTTCCACGTATTCAAAACCTTTTCCTTGCGGTAATACAAAAAGAGCGCGGCTTGCGAACTCGCCTTTACCAGGATCACTCATCGTGATGCGTGTTGATGGATCAATACGCGTTATCTCCTGCCAAATTTTCGAGCCTTCGCTCGATGCGAAATATTTTTCTTCGCGGGCAGCATGCAATCCCGAATGAATAAACATTTTCTTTCCTGCAGGTTTAGCTGCAAGAGCGAGTGCATGCATTCCCAGAAGAAAATCGGCGCGCTCTTTAAATGAAACATCGAAAGGATTCTTCTTGATCGGAGTTTTCCATTCTGCAGTTACAGCGCTGACCGGACAAAGTGCAAGAGGCTCCGTTCGAAGCTTGGCATTTGCAGATGCCATCTGCACAGCTTCATCAACGGCGCGTTTGCCGCTTGCTTCATTTACATTCCGCGTTGCAGTAAATCCCCATGTGCCATCTTTAATAACACGAATGCCGATGCCATACGAATCATTCGCTGAAATTCCTGTAATAATATTATCGCGGGCGCTGACCGATTCTGAAAGATAGCGCACAATTCGTATATCACAATACGAAGCGCCAAGCGAGCGGGCATAATTGATTAACTGATCGGCAAGTGATTGCTCAGGCATCGAAGGTTTTGTAAGAGAGCCATCCAGCGGTCTGGAATTCATTCGCGCTGCACGAGCAACTTGAAGATCAAGTCCGGTAAGTGCAAGCGCACCTGTTGCCAATGCACCTTTAAGAAATATTCTGCGATCCATGTGTATGTATCTGATACCGATTGTAAAAGCGAATATGAAACGCGAAGAATTCGGGAAAAAGTCCGAAGTACCCAACTCTTTGGAGTTTTTTTAAGGGATCGAATGTTTTATTGTTATGATTCAAAGTTTACAATATATTACTGATACGAGTGGTCGCCAACAAGGAGTGATGATATCCCTTAAGGATTGGAAATCCCTCGAAAAGAAACTCCGTGCTGCCGAGCAAAAAGAGGAAATGTATCACAGCCTCAAAAATGCATTAGATGAAGTAAAAAAAATACGGTCTGGTGGGCTGAAACCAAAATCTATCCAAAAACTTCTCAGTGAAATATAAGGTTATTCCCACTCCGAATTTCGAAAGTGAGCTAAAGCAACTTGCAAAGAGATATGCTTCGATTAAAAGCGATGTCACTAAAGTAGTTTCTGAACTTGAAGTAACTCCGAATATTGGCACAGCTTTAGGTAAAGGAGTTTATAAAATCCGCATGGCAATAAAAAGTAAAAACAAGGGAAAGAGTGGCGGAGGACGAATCATCACTTACTTTCTTGCAGAAGATAAAACTGTCCATCTCCTTTCAATCTATGATAAATCCGATTTCGATTCCATAGGTGATAATGATATAATCAATCTACTGCGAACTATTTCCTAATTATATCCGAACGACAGACCGAGCGAACCCTGACGCCTGATTCCCTGTTCCATTTCGCATGAAGTTCCCTCGATCAGCATCCTTCCTCTGCGCCGCCCTGCTTGTCTTCCTTGCAGAGAAAGATTCTTGCGCGCAATGGAAGAATGTGGCGCCAAATATTGTGTCACCATTAAATAACAGTGGTTGGGGATACGGCGCTATAAAATACCAAGATGGTAAAATAATCGCTGCCGCTTTTGGAACACCTATTTGCATAAGTTCTGATGATGGTAAAACATGGCAATTGGTCTCTGTACAGTATGGCAAAGATGATGTAGAAGATGTTGATATCTTCGATGCCAATAATGCAATAATTGCTACCTACCAAAATGGGCTTTTCATAACTCATGATGGAGGAAACAGTTGGAATCAAACCGCATTGAAAATTAGCGTTAACGCTGCAAAATATGTTGGATCTTCAAACGATATTGTTGCAGGTAAAAATGGAGGTAAAAATGGTCAACAATTGGTAATATCTCATGATGCTGGAAATTCCTGGGCACAAATTACCTCTGCATCATTTATTGGTGAGAACGATGTACAGGTCAGAAAGAAGGATAAATCTATTTACGCACTAGAGGTATCTGGAACTGGTTCAGGAAATGCAGGGCACATTTATTCCACTCATGATGATGGTTTAACATGGATTGAATCGGTTGCAACATTTTATGATGACTGTTACCAATTTGCATTAGATCCTTGTGATGACAATGCGATTTATGTTATGAACGAAGGTAGTGTGTCTCCCGGACCAGACGGTTTGGGACATATTTTCACTACTTATGACAATGGATTATCTTTTAATGCCATTAACCCGATGCAGTCTATGTACTATAGTGGGAATATTATTGCAGCAACAGGGGGTACACTCTATGTTCAAACTCAAACGACAGATGGGGTTTTGCGTTCAACAGATCATGGAAGAACATGGAAATCAATAGGCGGACCAAGTGGTTTTGCCGATACGCGGCTCATATGTTGCAAAGATGACAATACCATTTTTGCCTTTGATAGGAATGGAAGCATTTGGGCTACGTTTAATAGTGGTGGAGATTCTTTGACATTTGCACCAACTGGTTCTCTCAGTATTGCACCAAAAAGTGTGTTTGATCTCGATACGATCCATTGTAATGATTCAATCATACATTCAATCTCAATCAATCACACAGGCTGCAACCCAACATCCATTTCAAGTTGGTCAATAACCGGAAAAGATTCTCTAAGTTATAGTGCGGGAAATCTAACTTATGACTCACTTCATATTTCTTTTGCTCCTAAAACATCGGGCAATCATAGTGCCTCGCTTGTTCTAATACTAAATGACGGCACATCCGATACAATTACACTAAAAGGCTATAACAACAGCAAATCCTTTTCATACTCTGCTTTCCCT
>JANYLL010000338.1 GCA_025357895.1 Ignavibacteriota bacterium | reverse complement strand
GAAGAAATCAGGGTTGAGTTTTATTTCTAAAATTATTACAACTCGTGAAGAATTTGAGGATGCCCTTGACAATTTTAATCCCGATATAATATTATCTGACTACTCTCTTCCTGCATTTGACGCAAAATCGGCATTTGATATTAAACAACATAAACGCCCGCACATCCCCTTTATTATTGTTTCAGGTGTTATCGGAGAAGAAAATGCTGTTGAACTTATTAAAAAGGGTGTTACCGATTATGTCCCGAAGAATAAGTTATATACATTATCCTCCAAAATTGAACGGGCACGCCATGAGGCAGAAGAACGAAAAGAAAAAATAATTATTACTGAAAGATTACGAATACAAGCGGCAGAGTTAACCAATGCTAATAAAGAGCTTCAGTTATTTGTCCATATCTCCAGTCATGACTTGCAGGAGCCGCTGCGAAAACTACAAATAGCTGCTTCAAGGATTAACAATGAGGATTACAATAATCTTTCTGCTACCGGTAAAGAGCAGTTCAATAGGATGAAGGATGCAGCACAAAGTATGCAAACACTGATCGAAGACATCCTTGCCTATGCAGGCATAAGCAAGAGAGAAAGTAAAATTGAGGATAAGGATCTGAAAGTAATAATCGCTGAAGTCGCGGCAGAATTCAAGGAAGTTTTGGAGGAGAAACGAGCCACTATCGACACGGAACAGCTTTGCGAATTGAACGTTGTGCCTTTTCACTTTCGGCAGATCATGCGGAATCTCATCGGCAACTCTCTTAAGTTTTCAGATCCGCATCGGCCGCCCCGCATTGTCATCAAGAGCAATACGATTACCTCCAGCAAATCAAACAGTACCAAACTCCTGCCTGGAATAGAATACTGCCACATTTCTTTTGCCGATAACGGCATTGGTTTTGAAGCCTCATACAACGAAAAAATTTTTGATGTTTTCCAACGCTTACATGGCAAAGAAAAATACAAGGGTAGTGGCATGGGGCTTGCCATCGTAAAAAAAATTGTCGAAACCCAGAACGGTCTTATCACCGCAACGGGAATATTACATCAGGGTGCAACGTTCGATATTTATATACCATCGCATTAAGAAAATCCCCTAATGGATACACAGCCTTTATATATTCTTCTGGCAGAGGACGACGAAAGCGACCGCCGGAATTTTACGGAAGCATTAGCAGAATCAAAGGTCCGGACAAGTGTTCAGACCGTAAATGACGGTGTAGAACTAATGGACTACCTCCGTAATGAAAAAAATCAGTTGCCTGATCTTCTCTTTCTTGATCTGAACATGCCCCGTAAGAATGGGTTGGAATGCTTGAGAGAAATAAAATCTCATATCAGGCTTAGAGACATATCCGTTGCGATCTATTCCACTTCATCCTCAGAAGCGGATATCGAAGAAACATTTCGCAGCGGCGCCAATGTCTATATCAAGAAACCAAATGATTTTGCCCAGCTCAAAGAATCTTTGAACAGAGTCGTACGTGATGCTAAAGCATACCAGAACCCACCCTACAACAAATCACTTTTTTTGCTCAGAGTCGGATAGGGATGATTTGAGTAAATATGTCATTCCGAAGAAGCCGAAATTCGCTTTAGCGACTGAGAAATCCCCTGAGATTTGCCTGTCATTCTGAGAGTAGCCTTCCTCTGAGACCACGGGAGCAGAAGCGAAACTAAGAATCCCTGATATTTACTGAGAAACTTCTCTATTAACCTCAGGGGATTCCTCATATCGTTTTTTTCGCTTCGCTCAAAAAATCAGAGCCTGCACTGAGCGAAGCGAATGTGTTCAGAATGACAATGATATGGTAATTTTGGATTTTTTTTTCATGGGCAACTTGACAAACCTGTTTTAATTTCGTATATTTAATCTTCTGGCAATGGGCATCAGACAGACAATGATGAATTTGGGGAAATAGGAAAAAGGCTAAGATTCTTAGTTCATTCTCGTGAAGCCCCCGGAAGCTGTTGAAATTAGAGAACATCACTGTTCACAAACGCAAAGACGGAGGGTGAAAACAAGAAATAACGTACTTCAGGGGCTTACGAATACGGACCTGCAACTGCCGCTGATCTTACACGGCTGGGAGTTACGTCTTTGGAGAAACTTAAGGAATGCGATGCGCATGAACTCTATGACAGGATTTCCACTTTAGATGGGATCAAACATGATATCTGCGTACTCGATACTTTTACTGCCATAATCGAAAATGCAAAAACCGGGGAAGCGAAACCATGGTGGTATTATTCGCGGACAAGAAAAGGCGAGCGATAAAATAATTTTGAACGACAGTAGGCGCAGGCTTCAGCCTGCGAACAAAGTGCTCGATGAGAGCGTTACGCAGGCTAAAGCCTGCGGCTACCGAAGAAGAAAAAATGATTTATGAATACATCTAATTCTACAATACCATTTACCGAATACGATCTGCCGAACGGACTACATGTTATTCTTTCGCCGTCGAAGGTCCAGCCTATTGTTTCGGTGAACCTGTGGTATCATGTCGGCTCCAAAGATGAAGATCCTACGCGGACAGGGTTTGCACATCTCTTCGAGCATCTGATGTTCGAAGGTTCGGCGCATGTGAAAAAGACGGAGCATTTCAAATACATTCAGAACGCCGGCGGTACGCTGAATGCGACAACGAGTTTTGACCGCACCAATTATTTTGAAACGCTTCCGGCTGATAAATTAGAACTTGCCTTATGGCTTGAAAGCGACAGGATGTTCTCACTTGATGTCAGTGAGGAGAATTTTGAGAACCAGCGTGCCGTTGTTAAAGAAGAGCGCCGCCAGCGATATGATAACAAGCCCTACGGTACGATCTTCGAAACGATCCTTCATCATCTCTACCCGACAAGCGGATATCATTGGGCAACGATCGGTTCGATGAAGCATCTCGATGAAACGACGATAGAAGAAGTGCAGGCATTTCATAAAAAATGGTACGTGCCGAATAATGCTTCGCTTACGATTTGCGGAGCGTTCGATAATGATGATGCAAAAATGCTGGTCGAAAAATATTTTGGAGATATTCCAAATGGCGCATCTCCTTTGCGACCGCAACAGTTGGTCACTCCGCTGCCATCGAAGATCAGTATTTCGAATGAAGACTCCATCTCGCTTCCTGCAGTTACTGTTGCATTTCAGACGGCGAATATTTTTTCGGATGATGACTATTCCCTTGAGCTCCTTTCGAATATTTTATCAACAGGAAGAAGCAGCCGATTTTATAAAAATCTGGTTTATGAAAAACAAGTAGCAAAAAATGCAACCTGTTATACCATCACTCTCGAAAAAAGCGGCGGCTTTTTTATCAGTTGCGTTGCCCAAACCGGAGTGACACCCCAGAAACTCGAAGAGGCGATCTGGATCGAATTACACAAGATTCAGAAGCACGGAGTTACCGAAGCGGAACTGGAAAAAGCCAAAAACCGGAATATCATGGAGCGCGCCAGGAGTTTGCAGCATTTAGCCCGCAGGGCAGATAATCTCCAGCAAGCCTATGCCTATACTAAACGTACTCAAATGGCAAATGAGGAGCTAAATCGGCTTTTAGTGGTCAAAACAGGCGATATTCAGGCAGTTGCAGCAAAATTCCTTGATCCCGGACGCAGTGTTGTACTTTACACAATGCCAAAACACCACTAAGACCTATACAACTGCTATGTGGCAATTATTTAATAAAAGAAAATGTGGGAATCTTTTTGTCCACATTGTGTTGTAATCGTTGCAAATAACGGTTTCGCATTTGTATTTGAGTTTCTTTGAGAATTGACTTTCTGCGCTGGTCCGAGTGATACCCACCCGAATCTGATTCTGCTCTAAGACTTTCGATCTGATAATCATCTCTACAACGTAACCACTTTTTCGTATTTCGTATTTCTTTAGAATCTATGATGAAAATCTATATCGGGGGACTTCCCTACCAAACAAGTGAAGAGCAGTTAGCTCAGATCTTTGCACCTTATGGTGAAGTATCAAGCGCAAAAATTATCGCAGATCGCGAAACAGGCCGTTCAAAAGGCTTTGGTTTCGTCGAAATGTCAGATGGTGAAGCAGCTAAAAAAGCAATTGCTGAATTGAACGAAGCAGAGTTGGGTGGTCGTACGATCACAGTCAACGAAGCTCGTCCGATGGAGCAGCGCTCTGGCGGCGGCGGCGGTGGACGCGGCGGTTACGGCGGCGGCTCAGGCGGCGGCGGCGGACGTTGGTAAATTATTCAATCTTTGAATATAAAAAACGGTTCGGATTTATTCGAGCCGTTTTTTTTATTTGTTTCGCTCATATTATGTCATTCTGAGTGAAGCGCAGTGAAGAATGACATAGCAATTTATTTTACGATCTGCATCCTCTTCGAGATAATCCCATCCGAGGTTTCTAACTTCAAAATATATGTGCCTTCAGGCAGATCAGATGTTTTTAAATTCACTTCACGATCACCGGATTCAATATACTCTGAAATAAGAGTTCGTATTTCTCTTCCAAGGATATCGAATAATTTAAGCGATCCGAATCCTGAATGCGGTGTAGTAAAATCAATCGTCGTTTCAGAGCGCGATGGATTTGGGTGATTGGAAAGAGAGAGTTGAGAAGAATTTTCTTCAGAAACTTCTTTGCTGGGTGCGGTATTAAAGTTTTTTAAGAGCGACCATCCTGAGGTTCCAGCCAACTGAGTTCTTCCGCGAACGTGC
>JANYLL010000310.1 GCA_025357895.1 Ignavibacteriota bacterium | reverse complement strand
CTCCGCTGCATTCGGATTCGGAATTTCTAGCACTTTCTCGCCGAGGGTGTTAAAGATTGAGATGCTCACAAGATTTTCCAGCGCGTTGCGGATGCTAAGTAGGGAAGTTGTGGGGTTCGGATAAATTTTCATAAAGGAATTCTCATTTTTTCGATCGAAATAATGGTGTGGGTTTACCGCCATAGTTCCTAGCGTAAGCACTTGAACTACTTTTAATGCAGTATGTGGGGTGTAACCCCCTATCGCATAAATCTTTCCATTCATAGCAGATGATGCAAGTCCCATGCGGGCTTCCATTCTTCCGATAGTAACGGGAGTACTCCATTGATTCGTGGAAGGATCAAAGACTTCCAGTACATCTGAAGGGCAGGTCTCCCCACAATAAGATCCACCCATCACATAAATTTTGCCATCAACAACACTTGAGGTCAGTCTTCCTCTCTGGGTAAAACTACCAGTTGTTAAAGGTGTACTCCAGATGTTTGTTAATGGATCGAGTATTTGAGGATTGTTTGTAACATTTCCGCCAGTACTATCCACTCCACCGATAACAAAAATCTTCCCATCTACGACACATGCCGTCAAGTAACCACGTGGAGAAAAAGTCCCCCTAGTCATTGGAGAACTCCATACGTTCGTATTCGGATCAAAAACCTGAACACTGTTAGTCGGACGATTCATGGTGTCCATCCCACCGATAGCGTATATTTTTCCATTTACAGCACACGAGGATAATCCATATCGAGGTAAGAACATGCCGCGAGTAAAAGGAATGTTCCAAGTATTAATCGCTGGATCAAATACATCTGGCTGATTGGATCCAATGTTGATCCCTCCAATAACATACATTTTCCCATTGACGACACAAGATGACGAATAAATCCGACCCCTGAACGTTCCAGAAGTATAAGGGGTGTTCCAAATTTGAGTGGTAGGATCAAAGATCTGGAGTTGTAGAGTATCCCAAAAAGCAATGAGGTATATTTTCTTATTAATTTCAACAGAAGTCATGCCGTTAGCAGGATGTAATCCGGACGAAGAATCGGCAGACCAAATATTTTGAGAGAATGAACTCACTGCTTGACAAAGCATGAATAAATAGAGCGCAGTAATGATTGTAAGTTTCGGTTTCATAATGTTTACTCCTTCAAAATCTTCTGCGTAATAACCTCATTCGCCGTTGTGAACCTCGCAAAATATGTGCCCGGCGGAAACTTCGAGAGATCGAGCGTGAAATGCGGCGCTACTTGACCGAGAACGTCACCCTCACCTCAACTTTTTTCTTGATTTCTTTTGGATTGATCATTCCGGGTCCGCGGCGCTCTTCTTCTTCGCGTCCCATCAGTCCGCCGGCTGCTGCACTGCCGGCAGATTCAGAGTCACTTACTGAAAGGATTTCACCGAGCGCTCCGCCCATTTCTTTTGCAAGGCGTCCTGCTTCTTCGCGTGCATTATCGATCGCCAGTTTAGTAGCCTGGTTCTTTAATTTTTCTTTATTCGCTGCGTCATAGCCTTCGATGGTGATATTATTCGCTCCTGCCTGAGTTCCGGCATCGAGCACAACAGGAAGCGTCTTTAAATTTCTGACTTTTACCTGATAGGTTGCCATCATGTGATATCCGATAAGTTTCGGAGCTGCTCCGCCGCCGCCTGAATAATCGTAGGTCGGATTTAGTGCGAATGTGCGCTGCTCAATATCTTCCGGTGAAACTCCGGCATCGCCAAGGGATTTCATCAGGCGCGATGCGCTTTCATCGGATTGTGCAAATACGGTTTGTGCCGTATTGTTCTGGCTTGTCAGCATCAGCGTGACCGTGGCATAATCCGGTTTTGCCGTAACGGAGCCTACTCCGGTAACAGTGATTGAGCGCTGAGCAAGCAGTGCGGCAGGCATGAAAAGGATGAATGCTAATAATGCGAATGAAAGGCGAGATGTGGTTTTCATAATGTACTATGATGATGATTAAAAAAATTTTGTATCATGTCATTGCGAGGAAGTCCCGAAGGGACGACGAAGCAATCCCCTGAGGATTACTATGCAATTGAAATATGCTGATAGCCTCAGGGGATTGCCGCGTCGGGCTGAAGCCCTCCTCGCAATGACACCCATAGAGCAGCCTGCGCTACGATTTCTCCTTCGAAAATAATCTTCTCAGGAGAATTTCAATATCCATGCCGATGGTATGATGCCTTGCATAGTAGATATTCATTTGGTCGATATCTTCTGCTCGTAAATTTCCGGCAGCATGATTTCCGGTAATGTCGGCAAGACTTACAACTCCAATCTTTGCTAACTTAGTGCCCTGATTTGCAGAGCGGCTCAAACCGACAATTGAGCGTCTGCCGTTTAAGACCTGGCGAAGTTCGTCCAAAAGCTCTGATCGTTTTTCCGAATGTGCTAAAAGATTAACTGATCCTATGATTGGATAAGCGATCACTGCAAAAATAACATCCAAAAACCGCTTAGCAATCCTATGGCTCATTTTCTGCACATTGTATTCCAAAGGCATGAGCGCAAGGGATTCTGGTGATGAAGCCGGAGCGATAAGTTCGATCTTCGAACGCGAAAGCAGAACATCCGATGCCTGCGGAACAACATTAAAACTCACTTCCTGAGACAATCCGGCGCCGGAAACGTGCTGCATTGCCGCAAGCATATCGGAATAGGTAAATGCATCCGATGGAAAAATAACCTGCGTTACTTTTTCTTCAGCAATTATTTTTGCAAGCATTCTGAGATCCCCTTTGATCGAAATAGTATCTACAAGCGGCTTTCCGATATGAGATAGATCACCATCAATAAACCCTATAAGTTGGTAGCGTCTGGTAAATCCTGAACCAAGAAGCAGCGATGCAATGCGAAGCGATTCAGCGCCTGTTCCTGCAATAAGCGTTCTGCGAAGCAGCGGACGTGCACTGCCTTCGCCGCCAAAGCGGATACGGTCAATAAACCGAAATACGAAACGAACGACGATCATTGCAATGGCTGATGCTCCGGTAATTTCTAAAACTAACGAACGACTTGATGCAAATTCTTTGAAGAAATACGTAAGCGATGAAAGTATGATTAGTGCAGCGGGCATTGCAAGAATGATCGGTTTTGATCTGCGTCTGGATTCCGGCTGGTATGCTCCGAGCCCCAAAAGAACAGTAAACCAAATAGCAACAGGAATAATAAATACCCAGGGATAATCAACGCCCGGAAGCGCGAACCATGCGCCGAATGTCCATAAAGATAGAAGAAAGATCGTGCATGTTATAGCCAAGCCATCGGCAATTGCAAGAGCAAGTGCTCCGCGATATTTTTTTATAAGTGCAATGAGAGAGCGAACGGCTATTCCAAAACGAAGTACAATGCTAAACAAGGGATTCTTTCCGTAATGCTTGCGAACGAAGATATGCATTGCTTCGTAAAATACTTTCACTTCATTAAGCACACTTCTGCGAGTTGATTCACCTTTGAAATGGACTGTCGAAGTCGAATGCACATAAAAAACAGAGAGTCCTGCTTTCTTAATGCGATAGCACAGATCAATATCTTCGCCATACATAAAATATTCTTCGTCGAATCCTCCGGTCTTTTCAAATGCTTCGCGCGAGAGGATCATGAACGCTCCGGCAAGCGCATCTATTTCGTATGTTTGGTCAACGGGTAAATACGTAAGATTATATTGCGCGAAGCGCTGAGAGTTCGGAAAAAAACTTGAAAGTCCAAAAAGTTTTGTAAAGCTTGCCCACGGAGTAGGGAAGCCGCGGCGGCAGGAAGTCTGGAATGAACCGTCAGCATTGAGTAGCTTGCAACCTGATACTCCGCATTTAGGATGCGACTTCATAAAATCGAACATCACACGAAGCGTATCTTCGCCGAGGATCGTATCCGGATTTAAAATTAAAAGATATTCCCCGCTTGCTTCACGCATCGCAAGATTATTCGCTCTGCCGAAACCGATATTTTCATGAAGCGCATGAAGTTTTACTTCCGGAAATTCCTTCGCAACCATTTCTGTGCTTTCGTCGCGGGAAGCATTATCAACAACAAAGACCTCGCCGCTCAATCCACCGGCAGCAAGCGACCGCCGCACGCTTTCCAGCGCTCCGCGCAAGAATTCGCGGACGTTGTAATTGACGATGATGATTGAAATATCCATTAATTAACTCCCCTCTTGAGAGGGGCTGGGTTGTGTTTGCTTAAGATAATAAAAAACCTGAAGAACACACCCCTTACCCCTCTCGAGAGGGGAATAACTTACAACTCCCCCGAAAGCGCCTTTAATTTTAATTTCCAGACAAGCCCGACAGCTTCGCGCACAATTGCCTTGCTCATCTTACTCGTTCCGGCATGACGATCGACAAAGACGATTGGAATTTCTTTGATGCGAAATTTTTTGCGCCACGATCTGAAATTCATTTCGATCTGAAATGCATATCCATTAGAGTGAATATCATCAAGATCTATTGCTTCCAAAACTTCTCTGCGGAAACATTTGAATCCCCCTGTTGTATCATAGACTTTTATTCCTGTGACGATGCGCGCATATTTATTTGCATAATACGAAAGCAAAAGTCGGCGCAGCGGCCAATTGGCAACGTTGGCTCCGGTGATATAGCGTGAGCCAAGCACCACATCATAATCTTTTATTTCGCGCAGAAAGTTTGGAATTTCTTCGGGATCATGCGAAAAATCCGCATCCATTTCAAAAATATAATCGAATCCTTTTTCCAATCCATATTTAAATCCGGCAACATATGCCGTTCCAAGTCCCATTTTTCCGGCGCGTGAAAGCAGACGTAATTTCTCCTCGCCGATAGAAGGATCACTTTGCAGCTTGCGGACAATATCTGCCGTGCCGTCAGGCGAGTTATCGTCAACGATCAGAATGCTGACCGATACATCCGGTGTTTTCGGTTCTTGCGAGAGAACGGCACGGATGATCCGCTCGGCGTTATCCGCTTCGTTATAGGTTGGGATGATAATGAGGGCGCGTTTCACTGTGCTGCGTTTTGAATATGGTGGATAGTTGTTTCTGCAATATACGTCGCTTCGTCATTGGTCATCTCCGAATGCATCGGAAGCGAAAGAATATGTGCTGAAGCGAATTCCGTATTCGGGTAGTCGCCATTCTTCCCTCCATACGAATGATATGCCGGCTGCAAATGCAGAGGAACAGGATAATAAATATTTGTAGGAATACCTTCGGCTTTAAGTGTTGCCATTACGCGGTCGCGATTCGAAATGATAATCGAATACTGATGCCAGATCGGTTCGGCATCAGGATGAACGAACGGAGTTTGAATACTATCGGAATGTATAGCGAAGATTTTTGTATAGATATCTGCAATTTCTCTGCGTCGAGCATTCCATGCATCAAGATATTTTAATTTCACGCTAAGGATCGCAGCCTGTATGGAGTCAAGACGCGAATTCACTCCAAGCCTGTCATGAAAATACGTTTTCGAAGCGCCGTGATTTGCGATGGAACGAAGTGTATCGGCAAGTTCATCATTAGCGGCAGTGATCATTCCGCCATCGCCGAATGCTCCAAGATTTTTAGACGGATAAAAACTGATAGAAGAAATATCTCCGAAGCCGCAGACTTTTTTCCCCTGCCATGATGCACCTACTGCCTGTGCTGCATCTTCGATCAAATACACATGATGCGCATCGGCGATCTCTTTGATGCTCGAGATATTACAAGGCTGCCCGAAAATATGAACGGGCAGAATAGCTTTCGTGCGCGGAGAAATTTTCTCGGCAATTTTTTCCGGATCAATATTGAATGTTTTAGGATCGATATCAGCATAGATTGGCTTTGCTCCGAGCAATGCAATTGTTTCAGTTGTTGCAACGAAGGTGAACGGCGTAGTAATAATTTCATCGCCGGGTTTTACGCCAATTGCCATTAAAGCTATTTGCAATGCATCCGTACCAGATGCGCAGGCAATGGCATGCGGCACTTGCAGATATTCTGCCATTTCTCTTTCGAATCGCTTCACGGCAGGACCATTGATGTATGCTCCGCTTCGCACGACGGAAAGAATTGCGCTATCGAGTTCATCTTGATATCGCTTATACTGGCCGATCACATCCACCATGTGGATGGGATTTTTTGTTAATGTCGTTGTACTCAATTTTTTGCTATTAAAATTATTTATGCCTGTCCTTTTCCTTTAAGCATCATGTATGCCGTTCGAAAAAGTATTTTCAGATCTAAGCGAAATGACATGGATTCGATGTACATCAGATCGTATCGCACGCGGTCTTTTACATCGTCGATATTCTCATCATATTTATCGATCATTGCCTGATATAATCCGGTGATTCCCGGACGCACTTTTAAGCGTCTGGTATAATACGGGATTTCCGCAGTAAGTTTTTCGATGAAAAACTCGCGCTCAGGGCGCGGTCCCACTAATGACATATCACCTTTAAGCACATTCCAGAATTGCGGTACTTCATCGAGATGCGATTTGCGCAAGAATCTTCCGATAGGCGTTACTCGCGGATCATTTTTCGATGCCCATACCGGTCCCGCTGATTCAGCATCGGTTCTCATCGAACGGAATTTATAGATATGAAATATCCCTCCGTTCTTGCCGACACGCTCTTGCGAATAAATGACAGGTCCTTTCGATGTGACCCATACAGCAAAAGCAGTAAGAAGCCACACCGGCGAACCGATAATGATCACTAACGAACTGACAGCAACGTCAAGAAATCTTTTCGCAGCTTCTTCCCACGGTCTCTGAAGTTCGGGATTAATATCAATGAGCGGAAATCCATAGATCTCCCTGGTTCGTGCCTGACCGGAAACGATATCATAGAGATCAGGTGCGATCTTGATGCCTACATTTGTTTTCGCTAATCGTCCGATGATCTCGATGAGAGAATCATGATCGCCTGAATCAAGTGCGATCAGTACTTCCTTTATCTTCTCAGATGAAGTAATCTTTTCGAGATCAGCGACACTGCCCAATCTACGAATTTTCTTTTCCGTTGTTGAGCCGTTACGCGAGAGGATGTTGAATGATTCAGAGGGATTAATTAATGCACTATTCATTGATACATATCCGATAACATCGTAACCCAGTCGGGGATATTGTGATACTTTCTGCGCTAATTCCTGAGCCTTCACGGCATCGCCAACAATGATCGAAGGTCTACGCCCGATACCGGCTTCTAAAAATCTTCGCTGCGTGTATCTGATGATCAGACGAAAGCCAATGACGGCGATAGAAGTGATAATAAAATACAGCAAACCTAAAATTCGCGGATCGTTTTTTATAGGGCTATCTTGCCCGGAGTATGGCTCCCATAATACAAGTACAACAAATGCTATTGATCCGAAAGCAAGAGTTTTAAGAACGGTAATAATTTCATCGAAGATCGGGCGTACATACCAAGTGCGATACAAACCGAAGAAAAGAAATGCAAGCATCCACATTCCGTAAACAACGAGACTGGTGGGAATGAGATGCGAATGGGTAATATAGAGAGTTTTGCTATCGAACCACCCTGAATGCATACGCATCCAATAATAGGTGAACCATGCGAAATTCAGCGCAAGAAAATCGCCGAATAATAGTGCGAGAAGTTCTTTGCGTCTGCTCAAAGTGAGGCTTCCTCCTTATGAGCTATTTGATTTACAAGCGATGCCCGCGTTGCGATTGCCCAATGTTCTTTATCGAGCCTGAAAATAAACCTGAACGCTCCGACAATAAAAGCTACATTCATTGCAACAAACCAAAATGCATGTCTGAAAACAGGCACGGAAATATTCATCGCATTAAAAATAAAGCCGATGAGAGCTGCAGTAATGCCGGCAAGTTCAAGAACGATAAGAATTGAAAAGAAAAGAAAATATCCGTGGATCGAGCCGGCAACAGTTGCAATGAAGATCGTCAGAAAGAGAAATGGAGCGATCCAACGCAAAATTTTATGCGACCAAATCATGATAGCCGTCATGCCCGCTTGCGGAGCAAGCAGCTTCGGAAAGTATTTCACCGTTTCAAATCCACGTGAAGCAAAACGAGCTTTTCTGTGAAATTCTTCACCGATACTTCTCACAAAATGTTCGGTCGAGATAGCCAAAGGCTCGAAGAGCAATCGTTTACCTGATTGTAAAAGAGTAAAAACCGAAAACAGATCATCATGGATAAAATCGCTCGGAAGTTCGCGCCATAACTTTTTCCGTAAAGAGTAATTTCCTCCCGAAAGCCCCACGGTCGAATGGATGAGCGATTCATTTTTGCGCAGCCACATTTCATAAGAGTGATAATCGTTTTCAGATTCAAAGACTCCGGAGTCCGGAACTCCAATAATTCTATAGATACCGGCTACACCGCCAACTTCCTGCGAAACATAATGGCGAACATGTTTGGTCAACGAATAGGGAGAAAGTGTCATATCCGCATCCACAAAAAAAAGAATATCACCGGTGGATTGATTTATCAGATCGTTGAGTACTCCGATCTTTCCGCGCCGCACTTCAAAAAAAAATGGTTTTACCGATCGATGATCTAAAGAGTACTTTTGCAGAATGGAATTAGTATTATCGCTTGAACCATCGGAGCCTATTAAGATCTCCACATTTTCCATAGGATACGATTGACAAAGCAGTGAATCCAGACATTGTTCGATCTGCCGTTCCTCATTATACGCTGATAGGATAATGGATATTCGCGGAATGTAGGATTCGTCTGTCGGGGAAAAACGAGGACGCAGTTTAGCCAGTGCTCCGATAAGGAGCGGGTAGAAAAAATACGTGTACAGTAATATTATCGTAGCCGATGATATTAGTATTACTGCCATGTGCTTACTTTTGAATTCAGAAAACTCTTCATTTTTTTTCTCTATGCGTTACTTCCTCATATACTGAGTTGAATTGCTTTGCAATACTTTGCCAGGAATATTTTTCTTCAGCTAATTTCCGTGCATTTGCTCCGAGTATTCCACGAAGCTCGCTGCTTTCTAAAAAAGAGATCACTGCATCAGCGAACGATCTTGGATCGTCACGCAAAAGCAGATGTTCTCCGTTCTTGCCCAGATTTCCCTCAGCTCCGATATGCGTCGAAACGATGGCTTTTCCGGCAGCAAAAAAATCAAGCAGCTTTAACCTCATTCCGCCGCCTACTCGCAATGGGCAGATCATGACCTTTGCCTTTGCAAGTTCGCTTCGGATATCCGGTACCCTTCCGAGCAGCCGAATTTTGCCATTACTCCTTGATGCAAGGGCAGTCAAGGATTCAGTACCGTTACCGACTATTACAAAACTGGTATATGGAAGTCTTTGAACAATAAGAGGGAAGATTTCCTTCGCGAAAAATTCAACGGCATCGCGGTTAGGGTCCCAATCCATTCCACCGATCCAAAGTATAGTATTTCCTTCTGATTCAATGGTTTGTGGGTTAAAATATTCTGTATCGACACCTGCAGGGATTATCCAAAATTTTGTGTTTGGAGCAAGTTCATGCATTTTGGAATCATCTTCAGAAGTTATGGAAATAACTCCATCCAAGCCATTCATGAATCTCGTTTCCTCTGCGAGCATCCGTTTTGCATGGATCGATGCAACAATTTTCTCGAAGGGATTTTTTGCATTTTCCGCGAAGCGTTTATAGATCAGCGTCTCAAAATTATGTTGCCGCAAGATGACAGGCAAACCAAACCGCTCTTTTATCCATAGACCGTATTTGCCCATGTGCGAGGCATCGAGATGGACGAGATCGTATGAATTGGAAGTCAGGAGTTTTTCAAGCAGCGTAAACATTTCCGGCATCATCCTCCTCTCGATCGGATAGGCACCGGAAAACATCGTTCGCAAAAGTGTTGAATTACGTGATGGCAGCGGACGACTGACTAATTCGATCCGACAAAATCGTGAGAATTTTTCAACGGCTTGTTTGGTAACTTCCGGATCGGGATCAGGGTATGTAACAAAAGTGATCTCGGGACCTAACCGGGCAATCGCCTCCGTCGGCTTATAAATGCCGATCGCACCGCCATCGGTAAGCGGATATGGAAGCCTGGATGAAAGTTGAAGAATGCGCAAGTGTTACCAGCGATAGAGAAAAAGATACCAACGTTTCAAACCAAGAACTTGTCTCAGAGTAAGTTTTTTTTGTTTTTTTCTTTGCCAGACAATTCCAAGCAATCCATCTTTGATACCTTTCAGATAGGGCAAAGTATACTTGGGATATAAACATATAGCGATAAATTTACGAATGATATAGAGGGAAATTAGTGGAATACAGGCGTAAAGGGGAAAGTGTTTTGACAACGTCCAAATATGATTTCGGGTAAAAAAATAGTTATTATTTCCCATATCCCTATTTTGTAATGATTTCATATGTAATACTGCCAACCCGGGTGAGTAAATTGCTCTCATATCTTTCTCATACATTTGCAAGGTCAGATCAACTCCTTCAGAACCCCAAAAAAAGTCAGGGTCGTAGCCAATTATTTTTTTCCAAGATGAGGTTTTAATACACATTGCCCCTTCAGCATAAAATAGACCACTGAATTCCTTTTTTTTCACATCTGAAAATTTAATTTCTGTTGCTTCGCCTGTTTCGATAAAGCCTGTTATAGGCTGATAACAATAAAAAGTTAATGTGTCAAGATGCGAATAAAACTCGAGAATTTGGACTGCTTGGTAGATTGTTGATGGTGTTGCAGGGAATGAATCATCATCGAAGGAGAATACATATTTTCCGTTAGCTTGATCATAAAAATAATTTCTTGCAGAGGTACCAATATTTTTTTCCAGAGCTATAAGCTTCAC
>JANYLL010000421.1 GCA_025357895.1 Ignavibacteriota bacterium | reverse complement strand
TCTTTTAACACCTGCTTCCAAACACGGATGATCTGTAGGTAGGAATTTCCCGGGATTTAGCATGGACTCTCCGTTAAAGACATCTCTCAGCCTTGCCATGATCTCAATATCCTTTTCGCCGAACATCCAGCCCAATGCTTCCTTCTTTTCAATTCCGACGCCGTGCTCGCCGGTGATTGATCCGTTTTTTGAAAGACAGAGGAGGAGAATATCTTTGCTTGCAGCTAAAACTCTTCGCACGCTATCTGGATTTTTTTCATCGTATAAAATTGCCGGATGAAGATTGCCGTCGCCCGCATGAAAAATATTCGCTATCCGCAATCCATGCTTTTTTCCGATTGCTGAAATTTCTTCCAAAACTTCCGGCAATGCATAGCGCGGAATCACTCCGTCTTGCGTATAGTAACTCGGACTTACCCTTCCCAATGCTCCAAACGCTTTTTTCCGGGCTTGCCAAAGTGCATTACGTTCTTTTTCATCGGCAGCAACGCGAATAGTTCGCGAGTTATGAGTATTTGCTATACTGATTACCTGATTTGATAATCGCTCTAAAGAATTTTTTCTTCCATCAAGTTCGATAATTAACAAGGCGCCGGCATCGGTTGGGAAGCCAAGTTTGAATGCAGCTTCCAACGCTCCCAGAACTTCTGCATCGATCATTTCAAGAGCAGCAGGGAGAATTCCGCTTGCAATAATTTCACTGACAGTTTCAGAGGCATCGCGTACGGTGGGAAAATCCACAAGCAGCGTCTTTACTGCTTCGGGCAGCGGAGTGAGTTTTACTTTTGCTTTCGTAATAATGCCCAGTGTTCCTTCGCTTCCGATCATCAATGAGAGAAGCGGGGCGCTTGCATTATCACCATCCAGCCAAATCTTTTCACCGTTTGCAAGAATAACCTCCAGACCAAGAATATGCTCGGCAGTTGCTCCGTATTTCAGGCAGTGCGGACCGCCGGCGTTCTCAGCAATATTTCCCCCTATCGTAGAAGCCGCGCCGCTCGATGGATCAGGAGCAAAATGTATTCCGAATTTTTTTACGAATTTTGAAAGCCTATCATTGACTACTCCTGATTCTACCATCGCCCATCGCTCTATGGTATTGACCTCTAAAATTTTCTCCAGCCCCGCAGTAACGATCATCACGCATTCCCCGCATGCTAATGCTCCGCCCGATAATCCCGTACCCGCACCGCGGGTTACGAATGGTATCGCGTGTTTGTAACAATATCTAACGATCATTTGAACTTCATCTGCACTTTCAGCAAGCAGAACCAGGGACGGGCGAAATTTTTCCAGCGTTACGCCGTCTGAATCATAGACAAGGCGGTCAGCTTCGCGAAACAAGATGCGAGATTCGGGAAGAATATTCAGGAATGGTTTATGGTCTATCAAATTGAAGGTGTGTGGTTCAAACCTTGCGAATAAACTTCATAACATCCTATCATGATATTAAGTAACATATTGCAGTATCTTTTTGGAAGCAACCGACCACATATAAAATATTGTTTACATCCAACATAAAATCATATTATTACATGATACTATCGATCCTAAAATCTTTATCTCTCGGAGTGTGGCTCGGTTCACTTCTTATGCTTGGCATCGCCGTAGCGGCTCCGGTCTTTCAGCAGCTTCCATCGAGAACAATGGCGGGCAATCTGAATGCCATAATCTTAGGCAAAATGAACATGATAGAATGGGTTTGCGGAGTGATCACATTTATCTCTTCGATCATTTTGCTTGCAATGAATTGGAACGGCGAATACCGCATGTTGCGTATCATCGAACTTTGTCTGATTTTTTTAACGATCACGATGCTTTGGTTCTACTCCTCGAAAATGACAGGACGCATGACGGTGCTTCGCGCCACGATTCAGGATTTCGATACTCCGCGTCAAACAACAGAGTATATCGAGGCAAAAAAAGAATTTGACGATCTTCACAAACGCTATACAATGTTCGTCGGGATTAATATGCTGCTGATAACTTCAGCGTTTGTTATCTCCGTGGTCAATACGAGAGCAGGTTAAAAATTATGAATGAAAAATTAAGAATATTTTTTTCACCATTCTCAATTCACACCTCGATCTTCATCGTAAAATCTCTTCCGCACTTTCCGCATTTATAGACGACGGTGATCCAATTCACGGATTCGTCATAGGCAAGTTCATACACTTCTCCACCGCAATCTTTATGGATGCACCGGCAAAGTTCAACGTCGTATTTTCGGTCGTCATTCATCGCTCGTCTTTCGTCTGGCGTCATGTTTTCTCCTTAATTATGTTTCTTCGCCATAAAGCAATAATCAGCACGGCAAAAAGAATGGCTATTCCATAAAGAGTAAGCCCCGTCAAATTATCAACTCCAAGCGGTCCTTGATTTGGGGGTGTGAAAGGCTTTATTGCTGAATCGGAAGCGACAGAAGTTGTATCGGCGAATAGTTTTGCCGTTACAATAAAAAAAGAGAAGAGTAATATGAAGAATTTATTTCGCACTATCTCCTCCTTGTTTCGGTACTTGCTGAATTTTTTCTGTAGGAGTTTGCGCTCTCTCATCACCAACTGCAATATATGCCCATGCCGTCATCACACAAAGATACAAAATTGCAACAACACCAAAATAGGTAAAGATGGGACTTCGTTCACCACCATTTGCTTTACGATCCAGGAAAGGCACCAGTGTCCAGAAGATCAGCAAAATTCCGAACCCAAAGATTGCAAGCCATTCAGGTATGACTTTAAGTGTTTGAAAGAGAAACATAAAATACCATTCGGGATGAACTCCGGCAGGGGGCTCAGTTGGATTCGCAAGATCATAGGCTTTGCCAAGCTCCCAAGGATATAGCACGGCAATGGCGATCAGCAAACCAAAACCAATAAGCCAGACCATTACCTCTTTCAAAAGATAATCGGGAAAATATTTTGTGGCTCCGGTTACTTTTGCGACGGGCGGTACTCCGCTGCCAAGAAGTAAAATTAATGTAACATGAACGAGAACGAGTAAAATTGAAATGATAGGAAGCACTCCGACATGCAATGCGAACATTCTTGTAAGGGTCGTGCCGTTCACATCTTTTGCACCTTTGATGAGTGATGAAATAATATCGCCCAGCCATGGCAGTGCTTTGGGTACTTCTGTGCCGATCTTCGTTGCGAAATATGCCGTTTGGTCCCAAGGCAAAAGGTATCCGGTGAATCCAAAACCCATCATGAGCAACAAAAGAATTATTCCCGTCAGCCACATGATCGAGCGAGGAGCTCGATAGCTCTTCATCAAAAACGCGCTGAACATGTGAATGAAGATCATTGCCATGAGTGCATTTGCACTCCATGAATGCACCGAGCGAATGAGCCATCCGAATGGCACTTGAGTCATGATGCGCTCTATGCTTTTATGCGCAAGTTCGGCAGTCGGCTGGTAATAAAACAAAAGCATCACGCCTGTTACAACCTGAATTGTAAAAAACATCAATGCTAAACCTCCGAAATAATACCAGATGGATGAGCGGTGATGCGGCACATTTTTTTCTTTAACCGCAGCAACTGTATGCTCCAAATGAAGAGCACTTATCAAATGCGATTTCCAATCTGTGATCATGATTTCGCTTTTGGGGTGAGTTGGATAATGAGATCGGTGCCTTTATCAACGACGGTGAGTTCGGTCAGGGGTAATTTCGGACGAGTGCCGGGGACATTCACACCGTTAACATCATATCTTCCCTGATGGCATTTGCAATAAAAATCCGGAACCTGTGGCCGGTAACTTACCGTGCATCCGAGATGTGTACACGTAGCAGTGAATGCGCGGATCTGATCATCTTTTTCGCGGACGACGATTATGGGTTCATCATTGATCTGAATTAATTTGGAGGGCTTATCGGGAGTGAGATCGCTGAAGGCAACAGTTGCAGAGGTATTAGAAGAATCACCTTTACTGACATATCCAAGAAATCGCGCAGCAACATACACGATAGGCGCCGTCACCACTGCAGCAGCGCCTGCAACTAAGCCTTTAAGAATGCCACGGCGTTTTATGGTGTTTTTCTCGGGCATTTTTCTTATAAGTTCCATATGAAATAGAAGGACTTATACGATCTATCGAAAAAAATTAATTCAGATCAACCCACACACTTTTCGTCTCAGTATATAAATCAATGGCCGCTTTGCCAAGCTCTCTTCCGAAACCGGAAGATTTAAAGCCTCCGAAAGGAAGCGCGTTATCAGTTGTTGAGATCGTATTGATCCATACCGTTCCGGCTTTAATTGAGCGCGCAAGTTTATGTGCTTTCTTTATATCACGCGTCCAGATCGCAGCCGCTAATCCGAATTGCGAATTATTTGCTTCGCGCATCGCTTCTTCAATATCCTTAAATCGAATTACGCTTGCAACCGGTCCGAAAATTTCTTCCTGAGCAACACGCATATTATTCGTCACACCTTCAAGCACTGTTGGCTTCATGAAATATCCTTTCGTGCCGATGCGCTCGCCGCCTGTGGTAACAATAGCGCCTTCCTTCTTTCCGATATCAACATAGTTAAGGACGCTATTCAAATGCTCTTCGGATATTAGTGCGCCGAGTCTCGTTTTCGGATGAAGCGGATCACCGGCAACCATTTTCTGTGCCCGTGAAGTAATTACTGACATGAACTGATCATATCCGCTTTCTTCAATAAATATTCTTGAACCGGCTGTACACATTTCTCCTTGATTAAAGAAAATGCCGCCGAGTGCATACTTTGCAGCTGTTTCAATATCGCTATCGGCAAAAACAATGTTAGGCGATTTTCCACCGAGTTCAAGCGAGATACGCTTCAATGATTTTGAAGCCGTGCGCATAATATCTTTTCCTGTTTCAACGCTTCCGGTAAATGCGATCTTATCGACATCTTCATGCTCAACAAGTGCAGCACCGGTTGCACCGCTTCCTGTTACGACATTAAAAACTCCAGGTGGAATTCCTGCTTCTAATGTAAGTTCAGCAAATCGAAGAGCAGTAAGCGGTGTTTGCTCTGCTGGTTTTAGCACGATAGTATTTCCACATGCAAGTGCAGGGGCGACCTTCCACGAAAGCATTTGTAATGGAAAATTCCACGGTATGATTTGTCCGCATACTCCGATCGGTTCACGAAGCGTATAAGCAAATGCGTCGCCGCCTTTGGAAACAGGAATCGTCTCGCCTGTGATCTTTGTCACCCAGCCAGCATAATATTCGAAGCATTCTGCCGCCTGAGGAATATCGAATTTTGAGGATTCGAAAATCGGTTTGCCCGTATCCAGTGTCTCAAGTTCAGAGATCTCCTCTGCATTCGCACGGATCAGATCGGCAAGCTTCAATAAGCAGCGTGTTCTGTCCGATGAATTCATCTTGCGCCATGGACTGCCTTCTGCAAATGCCGCGCGCGCAGCTTTCACAGCGCGGTCAACATCGCCTGCATCTGCTTCTGCAATACTTGCAAGTATTGCTCCCGTTGCAGGATTATAGGTATTAAAAACTTTACCACTTGCTGAATCGACAAACTCGCCATTAATAAAAAGTTTTCCCGCTTTCGGCTTTGCTTTTTGCGGTAATAATTCTACTAAAATATTTGCAGTTGCTGTTTCACTCATAATTTTTATTTTTATTTTCTACTAACCATCACGGATTCCTCGTCGTCGCTAAAGCGACTTCCTCAGAATGACATTTTAAATGTATTATTCTTTTGACGGCACTTCCGCCGTAATTCTTTTCTTTTCCTTTTCAAAATACTCTACTCGCTCCTTAAAATAATCTTTATCATCTTTTTTAGAATATTTCAAAGCAAGCTTTGCATCTCGGATCGCCGCATCATACTCTTTACTGTCATAATTAATCAGCGCACGAGTGTCATAGTAATTTGCATTCTTACTATCTTTGGCAATCGCATCATTAACATATACCATTGCAGAATCGTAACTCTTGCTGAAATTTGCATAATCCCATGCGAAATTATTCAGCAAATCGGGGTCGCGTTCGCCGGTGAATGAGAAAATGTTATGATAAGATACAGCCATGCTATCGATCTTTTTTCTACCCTGATAATATTCGAGAACATCTTTCAAGCCGGCAAGAATAAGTGTGCTATCGGTATGGCGATCAAGCGTTGCAAGCCATTTCTTTAATTCAAATACATTTCCTTCCTGCTTGAATCGAAGATATGCATATTCCGCTGCCCCTTCTTTCATCACCTGCGGCGTTTGCCCGAAATGTGGATTATGCGCCAAGAGATCGTAATGATAAAGAATGCTATCATAGTCAAATCGCACCATCATTCGATCGAGATAGCGTTTATGTTTCTCAAGGTTTTTCGGATCGCTCCAGAATTCCTTACTGAGAGATCCGATCGTATTTTTCCCGGCAAGATACTCGTTAAGAATTTTTATAAATTGGTCGGTTGAATAATTTTGCAAATCCGGGATGCGTTCGATCTCCGAACTATCCGAATTAATAATTATTGCTGTTGGGCGCGAAACAATATTATATCCCTTTTCTAATTTATCAAGCCGTGAACCAAGAGTTCGCAAGCTGTCAAAACCTACTTCAGGCGGAGGATCAACAGCATAATCATGCAAAGCCAATTCAAAATTCTTTGTGAGATAGATCATCAACTCAGGATCGCGGAGGAGTTTATCGCGAACGTAGATACTCTTCGGATCGACAAAATCTACATTGAATGCAAGAACAGGGCGATGACTTTTCTGCGAAGCTTTTATTGCGTCGTCCCAAAATGTTTTAATAGGGAATTGCCACTGATGCCGAGCTGTGATGGCATTAAGAGTGTCTATAGCTGCAGCATCGTTCTTTGCGCTCGCAGCTTTTTTCTTTTTTTCCTGTGCAAAGAGAGAATCAAAGGAAAAAATAAAAATAAGAAGAAGAATGAAACAGATTATGACACTGAGTCCAGTGGGACGAACTCTTAGTCCGTTCGTCAATACTGGCGGACTAAGAGTCCGCCCCACTAATTTACTGCTTGACACTTCACTCTCCACGTTCTTTGATCCTTTTAATCGTCTCTTCATCAAATCCTGCTTTGCGTAAATTCTCATTATCCTGAATTGCATCATAGACAAGGTGCAGCATCTTCTGCGACATCCCCATCATAGAGAACCCGCCATCATGGAAAAGGTTTTGCATGGTCACCTTCTTTGTCAAATCCGATAGAAGAGTTGCGCAGTAATCGCCGCATTCTTCGGCGCTTGCATTGCCAAGCGGCGCTAGCAGATCGGCAAAATAATACATCTTATCAAAATCTTCGATGCCGCTTCCGGCGCGAGTCCAGGTCGGGGATTGCGAAACAGTATTGATACGAATTTTTTTTGCGCCAAGCCTGCTGCCGAAATTTCGTGCAATGGATTCCAAGATCGCCTTCGCCTCTGCCATATCGGTGTAGGTCGTGAACGGTCGCTGTGCTGCCATATGTGTCATCGCGAGAATGCTTGCTTCATTATTGAGCACATCATTCGCAAGCGCCGAATTTATGAGCTTATGCAGCGAAATTCCGGAAACATCGAGCGTCTTGATATACCAATCGTAATTCAGGTTTTCGTAAGGAATTCCTTTGCGGATATTCGCCGACATACCGACTGAATGCACAAAAAAATCTATCTTGCCGAATTTTTCTTTGACGGTCTTGAAGCAAGTATCAATCTCCGTCATGTTCGTTGCATCGCAGGGAATAAGCGGCGCATTGCCGCAAAGCGCTGCAAGCTCCTGGGGTTTGCCGATGCGAAGAGCAAGCGCTACATTGCTGATTGCAAGCTCTGCGCCTTCGCGATAAGCAGCTGTGGCAATATGCCAGCCGATGCTCGACTCATCCAAAGGACCAAAAATAATGCCCTTCTTTCCCTTTAAAAGTCCGTAAGATTTTTCCGCCATAAATATGGATTTTTGTGAGAGGAAGTAAACACGAAGAAGGGGGTAAATGTCTCAGAAAGTACTTTAATTGAATTTTGTAATGAATGATTTTGTAGATATGGTATGGCAAGATTATTTATTATCGGAGCAGGTTTCTCAAAACCTGCAGGTTTACCACTTGGTACCGAGCTTTTTCGTGAAGTTTGGAAGTTAGCAAAGGAAAGGGGATATTCGGAAGGTAAATTAAGAACTGATCTAAAGCGTTATCTTAGGTTTGTTAGGAAAACAAATGGGTGGATGCCCGAAATTCCTGATATAAACCTCGAGGATTTTATTTCTTTTTTAGATATTGAACATACTCTTCGTCTTAAAGGAAATGATCATTGGTCTGATGAAGGTAATGAGTCTCAGCTTTTATTGAGAAATCTAATTGCTCTTACGCTAAAATTAGCTCAGGACAATGGAAATAGCAAAAATTTAATATTATATGATAATTTTGTTAGAAGTCTTAAAAAATATGATATGA
>JANYLL010000249.1 GCA_025357895.1 Ignavibacteriota bacterium | reverse complement strand
ATTTGTGTTTTTCGTTGAAGTAACATTCAGAGGTGCAGTCCCGACATTTCCAAACTGAATCGTAAGCGTTCGTGACTGCTTGAGAATAACTTTTCCGAAATCAAGATAATTCGAATCAATAAATACTTTAGGCGTTCCGGCAAAGCCTTTTGCATAAAAATTAAATACCGAACCGTCACCTGTCCTGACATCGAATTTCTCAAAATATATCCCGTCTTTTGTCGGAGCAAACGTTACCGATATTGGCGACCGGCTGACTGCGCCTACCGTAACCGGTGCTCCGGTTACAGAATACGGAGAGAGAGGTGTCTGTTCAGTAATACTTGTGACATTAACCGAAATATTATCTTTATTTATTATTTGATCGGGTAATGTCTTCGTCGTCCCGGTTTTGATAACTCCAAAATCAAGCGTATCAGTCTGAAATGACAACTGTGTGTTAAACCCGTTACCATATAAATAAATGATCTTTTCTTTATCGGCACCAAAACCGTTAGAAGAAAAAATATGGAATTCCGCACTGTCTCGTCCGGCAGTTGTTGGTGTATAGGTAAATATGAATTCGTTTGTCGCTTCGGTAAGAACAAAAGAAACCGGACGCTGGCTCGAAGCAGTAAACTTCGAAGCAGAGGCTCCCATCATTCTGACGTTATCAACACTATATCCTTGAATTCCGTAACTTTCAATAGAGTCCGGAAGCAATTTTGGTGTTCCCACGCGAACCGTCCCGAAATCGAGTGTATCTTTTTCGATCGCTATTCCGGGAGTTTCGCGGGCAACATCGATAAGGATATTACCTGAGTTATCACCAAACTGCGTATCGACAAATCTGAAAGCTAAAGGAATGCCGGTACTTGGAACCGTTGCATCATAAATATGACTTGATTGATAACTGTTTTGAAAACCTGAAGCTATCCAAAAATTATGAAACCAATCCTCGTTCGAAATACCATTTCGTACCTTGAGTGATACAGGAACTACATCAGGAGCGAATGGGAAAAAATTGACGTAATAGCAAGCATCGGCGATCTCTCCGCTATTAGAAACTATTACCCTCTGTGAAGCATGTACTCGGTATTTCATGCCATTTACGAGATTCACATTCGGAAAATTAACTATTGAGCCATCTGCTTTCACAGGTAGAACCTGGCGAGGTGTAGCAATTTGCCATTGCTGCGCTGAAGCTATGGAAGCTCCGAAGAGAAAAACTACTATTAGCAATACTTTCTGTCGTAAACCCATTAGATTAATTCATTTTTTTGCACGGGGAAGTCAACATTGGTATAACATAAGTTGGCTGAATTTGTTCTATGTCCCTAATCGAGTGGTATTTTTGCACAATGGAAGTTCAGTCATCACCATCATATAAGATCCGCCTGCCCCTGTTTCAGGGTCCGATGGACCTTTTGCTTTTTTTCATCAAGCGCGATGAATTGGATGTTTATGACATACCTGTTCACCATATTACAAAGGAATTTCTCGAATACCTGCGCCTAATGCAGGCGCTCGATCTGGAAGTTGCCGGTGATTTTATCGTTGTCGCCGCTGAACTTTGCCAGATAAAAGCAAAAATGCTGCTGCCTCGCGAAGAACGGACTGAAGAAGGAATTGAAGAAGAAGATCCGCGTGCCGATCTTGTGCGCCGACTCATCGAATACCGCCGCTTCAAAGAAATGAGCCAGGAGCTCGGCACCTTATCCGAAGAAGCACGCAAGCTTTATTACCGCGAATATTTCAAAGGTGATGATCGCACATTTGTTTCCGAGGAAGAAGAAGAAAATGTCATCGGGAATGTAACGCTTTTTCATTTGCTCACAGCTTTCCGCAAAGCAATGGAGCGCGCTCCGCTTATTAAACGTTCGCACGATGTCGAACTCATTCCCGTAACTGTTGAAGAGCAATCGGAGATGATATTAGATATGCTTGCGGTCAAAGGCGAAATAAATTTTATCGATCTCTTCAGCGACTTCATCGATGCATCTTCAGTTGATGAACTCTCAACTCCGGTGCGGCTTCGATTAGTGGTGACATTTGTTGCCCTGCTCGATCTTGTTCGCAATCAGCTTATTGCCCTCAGGCAGCATGAAGCATTTGATGAGATTATTTTGTTCAAGCCCTGAGTCGTGCCCCGTGAACCGTGTTTCGTGATTCGTACTGCCGAATTGCAAACAAGGATTCGCGAACCACGAAACACGAATTACGTTTTTTCATGCGATTAGATTACACAAATCCTGAATCACTTCTTATCATCGTCGAAGCTCTTGTCTTCGCAACCGATGAGCCGCTTTCTGCGCAAGATATTCGTTCGCTTATTTTGGATGAGCCTACGGTAAAAACTTCGGCAGAACCTGATATTTTTTCAGAGCCTGTTCCGGCATCGGGCGGCGAATTAACGAATGGCGCAGAACCAGGAAAGAAAAAGAAGGCAAATTTACTTGAGCTTCCTGTCATCAAAGATGCGATTCGTATGCTTAATAACACATACGAAGAATCGGGTAGGACTTTTCGTATTATCGAGATCGCAGGCGGTTATCAATTTGCAACGCGCCCTGATGTGGCAGCGTATGTATCGCGGCTTTATAAAGATAGATCGCGCAGAAGATTATCGGGCGCTGCACTTGAATCACTTTCGATCATCGCCTATAAACAGCCCGTTTCGAAATCAGATATTGAAAATATCCGCGGCGTTAATTGCGACGAAGTTATTAAATCACTTTTAGAAAAAAATCTCATCACTATCACCGGTCGTGCCGAATCAGTCGGCAGACCACTGCTTTACGGAACGACGCAGGATTTCCTGCGGCATTTCGGACTTGGCTCCATGCGCGATCTCCCCAAGCCGCGCGAGATCGAAGAACTACTCAAAGAAGAATCGGTTCGGGCAACCACATTAGAAGAAGCAGCAAACGAATTTGTCGATCAAAATGGCACAGAAGAAGATTCAATTACCATTGACGAAGTCATCGCCGTCGCGAAGGAAGAGCAGCACGACCAGCGCTTCGAAGAGCGGACCGAGGAAGAAGCTGACGCTATCGGAATCGACGTCGAAACCCGTGAGACGGACTTCAACTCGTCCGAGCAGTAGACCTTCATCCGGCGGCAGGAGTTCAGGCGGGTTTCGGGATTCCGATAGACGGAGTGCGCCGAGAACCGGAGGTCACCCATCATCAGGCGGATTTCGTGGAAGAGATTCCGATGTCAGATCTGCGCCCAGAAGCGGGGGAAGAAAAAAAATTACGTTATCAGAAGGAACATCTTCAGTGGGGCGGACTCTTAGTCCGTCCGTCTCAGCTGACGGACTAAGAGTCCGTCCCACTGGACTCAAGACTCGCCCACCATCAAGATCTCATCCGGCACGCCCTCGTCCTGAAAGATCAGGCGAGCGACCTGCATTGCGAAAATCATCTTCGCGTTCATCTGCTGCGCCTCATGCTTTTGAATTCAAAATAAAGAAGGATAGCTCATCATCAAAGATCGAAAAACCTTCATTAAAAAATAAAGTCCTTACTGAGGCTCCGACAAAAGAAACAGTCCGGCTTAATCGCTTCATCGCATCTGCCGGTGTTGCAGCGCGACGCAAAGCCGATGATCTGATCTCACGCGGAAAAGTAACGGTCAACGGAAAAATTGTTAAAGAACTTGGCGTACAGGTGAATCCGAATACCGATCACGTTACTGTTGATGGCAAGACGATTTCGATGAAAACGAAATTTGTTTATCTCATCCTAAACAAACCGAAAGATGCGATCTCGACAGTAAAAGACGAAACCGATCGCAACACCGTCATGAATTATGTTAATACCCGCGAACGTGTTTATCCTATCGGAAGGCTTGATAGAAATACGACGGGCGTTTTATTTCTTACCAATGACGGCGACCTTACGGCAAGACTTACGCATCCGAAATATAATATCGAACGCGAGTATCACGTTACGCTCGATAAGCCGTTGAATAAAGTCGATGCACAAAAAATAGCAGTGGGCGGAGTGGATCTCGGAGAAGGTGATATCAGTTCATCGGTTCACGTTGCATTTGCTCATGACGATCCGAAAGATGTGTATGTCGTTATCCGTGAAGGAAAGTATCATGAAGTGCGCC
>JANYLL010000234.1 GCA_025357895.1 Ignavibacteriota bacterium | reverse complement strand
GATTTACCTCCTTATTTACATAAGCAGGGACTTACCCTGCTTCTACTTCATTATACCAACCATCACAAGAAGGAAGGAGCAATTCATGAAATGATTTGCTACTCTCTTGCTTTTCCCGAAAAGCGAGTCGATTTTGAAAGTTATGCAAGACTGAAAAAAGTTTCTGTTGGATCAATGCAAGTTAGGCAAACATAACTTGCCTAACTTGCCTCAACCCTTTATCAATTGGCATTGCTTAATGAGTTAGCAAACCTTCCCCTTGTCGTCTCTCCCCACCTCGCAACGTATATTTGAAGTCAATTTCTGCCATTGCAATAACTATTCCAGTTTGAGAGTCAATGGCCAGAGTGAGAAGAAACCAGAAGCAGATATTTTCATAGGAAAACTATCTTACTCGCAGTAAGAAATTTTGTTATACCTCTTTACAACCTTGGGGAGAAAAGAGCCATTTTTAGAGTTTTTTGTCCATTCGTAAAAATGGTATAGCATTTGCTGAAAGTCATTGTATCTTGAATTTGAGAGCATGATCTGAGGAAGGCAGATAAACAAGACTATCGCTATGAAGGGCATGCATGAATACGGATACTGATCTTCCGAAAATCCATTAGGTTGGAAGGAAGATTATATTCTCAAGGGCTGCCAGGGCAGCCCTTTTAATTTTTGATTTCAAAAAGGGTGCCAACCAATACTCATGGTAATTAGGAGGTATGTCATGAATACATCCAGAAAAAGAAGATCCATCCTGCTTGTCGGGGACTCATTTTTTATCCAAAATGGAGTTGCAGATTTCTTCCAGAAGCACGGATATGAAGTTAAATCCATTAGAAGTGAATGGCAGGAACTCTGTGCCGGAATGAGGTTGGAGCCGGAAATCATTATTGTGGACTACAAGATGCTGCATAATGATCCATACCTTGTAATTGCGTTTCTCCACAAAACCTTGCCTACAAGTTACATTGCCATTATGAACGGACACACACAGCACTGTAATCAGTTGGAAGCAAAATTAGCTGGTGCAACAAAAATATTGACCCAAACTTGCGATGTATCAGATTATGAAGGCATAATGAGTGTCACAGCTCGGATCGAATCAGACACAAAAGCTCATGCTCTCGGCGCAAGACCCGCAGACTGGGCTTAAGTGTATTGTAGATAAGAATATTTAAGCTACTTAGTCACCCATAATGAAACAATATATATTCTTGGACTATCAGTACCAAGACTCATTCAGCTTATTCTGAGCACAAACGCTTGCGCTTCGAAGTTCTCATTTTCCGATAGTATTATTGCGGTTGTGTTCCCCATCATTGCATATTTCCTTTTCCAATCCTTCTCTTAATAAATTTCAATATTTCGAACCAGACAATACTTATACCGCCTCCGGCTATGGAATAGATAATATCATCGGCATGTAGAATATTGAAGTGAAAAAGCGATTGCAGAAAAGGAACATACAGCGCTGCGGCAAGCAGAACGATAGTACCGACGAGCACATGGGCAAGAGCCGAATTGCGTTTTTTGAATGACACAAAGAGCGAACTGCTCCACGAACGATTGGTCAGAATAAGCCCGAGATTGCTGAAGACAAGAGTCGCGAATGATAACGCCCGCGCTTCCTCGTCGCCGCTTCCGAGATGGCGCACAAGAGCATAAACTCCAAATGTAATAAGAAGACATATTACACCCTGCAAAAGGCTCAGGTTGATCCGCTGCCAGGGAAGAAATCGTTCTTTAGGAGAGTACGGCGGTCGTTTCATAATATCCGCTTCTTCCGGCTCCGCCTCGAAAGCGACCGAACATGTTGGATCGATGATCATTTCCAAAAAGACAATATGTACCGGAAAAAGTATCGGTGGCATACCGAAAAATACAGGCAAGAGGGTCATTCCTGCTGCCGGAACATGAACGGCAAAAATATAAGACATTGCCTTACGCAAATTATCGAATATCTTCCTGCCATTGCGAATTGCCACGACAATCGAAGAAAAATCGTCATCCAGGAGAACAATGGATGAAGCTTCACGTGCAACGTCAGTTCCCCTGATACCCATTGCAATTCCAACATTAGCTGCTTTGAGAGCCGGGGCATCATTAACGCCATCTCCCGTCATGGCGACGATCTCACCATTTGCTTTTAATGCCTGAACAATAGAAAGCTTTTGTTCGGGCAGAACTCGAGCGAAGATCGTTACGTGCTTAATCCTATTTGCAAGTTCTTCACTGCCAAGTTTTGCAAGTTCAGAGCCGGTCATAAAAGAGTTCGGCTCTTTAAGCCCGATCTGTTTTGCTATTGCTATTGCAGTCGGAGGATAATCACCGGTGATCATGACGATACGGATACCTGCAGTATAGCACTCTCCGACTGCATTCGGAACTGTCTTCTTAGGAGGATCGTAAAGCCCTATTAATCCACAAAATTTAAAATTGAATTCTCGTGGATCACTCGGTAAAGGGCGGCGGGTTTCTGCCTGAGTATGTGCGACTCCGAGTATACGCAGACCCTCACTTGCCATATCGGAAGCAAGTGAATGCAATTCTTGAAGTTCAACGCCCGAGATATTACATAATTCAGAAATAGCTTCGATTGCTCCTTTAGCAGCGACCATCTGTTGAGAAAGATTCGGCGAAAGCCAAACATTCGTTACTGCAAGCAGCGACGACAGTGGATACTCTTTTGTAAGAGCCCATTCGGATAAAGGGTTATTAAATTTTTTGATAAATCGAGTGCCAAAAGCTTGGATTGCCTGTTCCATCGGATCAAATGGATCTTTCGGACTTGCAAAGATTGCCGCCTCTGCGAGATCATAAAACTTTTCAGGAAGAAGAGTATCGCCATTGACAACGAATTTGTCGTCTAACGTCCGTAGTTGCCGCAACACCATTTTATTTTCAGTCAATGTTCCGGTCTTATCGACACAAAGAACCGTTGTTTCGCCAAGAGTTTCTAGCGCCGGCACCCGGCGCGTCAGAATATTTTGCTTCGACATTCTCCATGCACCAAGTGCAAGAAATACAGTCAGGACGACAGGAAATTCTTCTGGTAAAATTGCCATTGCAAGGCTTAGTCCGGAGAGTAGCCCTTGGAGGATTTCACCTCGCATAATCCAATAGATGAAGGCAAGAAGCAAACATAAACTTATACCTGCCAGAGCCATGATGTGCACGATCCCTTTTGTTTCTTTCTGGACTCGGGTAAATTCCTGGCCGATGTTTTTGAGATTTTTGCCGATTCTACCGATCTCCGTATCAACCCCGGTTGCGATAACTTCCGCTACTACTCGTCCTTTCACGACGAGAGTGCCACTATAAATAAATGGAAGTTCTTCTCCGCCCGGACGAACAATTCCGGAGATTCCGTCCCACTCGGATTTACTGACCGGAGCAGATTCACCGGTGAGTAGTGATTCATTGATTGCAACCGAAGAATTTTGAAGTATTCTGGCATCTGCAGGGACGCGATCTCCTTCGGAAACAATAATAATATCTCCTCGAACGACCTCCGTTCCCGAAATACGTTTGTGTATTCCGTTGCGAATCACCAGTGCGCGCGGACTCGAAAGATCTCTCAGAGCTTCGAGCGCTCTTTCCGATTTGCGCTCCTGGTAGAAAGTAATACCGATCACAATGAGAGCGGATCCAAGGAGGATAAATGCTTCACGTGGGTTGCCGATCAGAAAATAAATTAAGGCACAAGCAAGAAGCAAGGCAAGCATTGGCTCGCTTAAAACTGAACCTGCTATGGCAAGAACGGAGCGCGGTTTTGCCGATGGCAGTTCATTAAAGCCTTCTTCTTTCAGCCGAAGAGCTGCCGCTTGCTCGGTTAAACCTTGCAGGTTTGCGAATTTCGTATTTTGTATCAATTGTGGAGAATGAAGAAAATATTTCGCAATGTCCGTAGAAATAATATTAAGGTCGTTCTTCAAGTAATTAACCAATGTGCAAAGAAAAAACTGCACTTGATTCATACACCAAATCTCTTGCGAATATCTTCAATGGTATCCTTGGTAAGATCGACGTCCAGTTCTTTAGTGATCTTCGAGCGAATGTTCTTCTGTATTTCTTCGGTAACAGCTCTGTGGATCGGCTGTGGAAGAGACAAATAGTATGCATCTGCCGGAGTATGGGAAATAACCCCTTCAATATCGTGCGCTATGGAGCAAACCGCCCTTTTGTCCCTCTCACCCTTCAGGTGGTGCGCCTCGCCACTTCCATGCCTTGGACTGCGGGCATCACCGGAACCTCGAAAGCTACCACGTCCATCGCTCAATTGGTCACTAAGTTTCCTGTGAGCATTAGTGTAGGTGATCTTTTTGATAAGTTCGATTTTTTTTCTATGTACCAAAGAGCGTTCGCTTATCTGGTATGCCTTCAACGTTCCGATATCGGCTACTATAAGTATGTGAGATATCATATTTTATCATTGTAAAATAGTTAAGTTCTTCTTAAAGACGGAATAGAAATGGCGTTTTTCTATTAATGAACCGCCTCAACCTCTATACTATGAATTATCTCTTCAAGAACCTCAGGATTAAATAGTCTTTCCAATATTCTGTTCGCTCCGGCAATCTTCGCTTCTTCAGTATCACAATGTCTGCTGCGCCCATTCACCATGATGATCTGACTTAGTGGAAGAATATTATGAAGGATAGAAACGATCAAGTATGGGTCGTTTGATATATCGAAATCGACGATTATTATGTGCGGTTGATCCCACTGCCCGATCGCCATTGCTTCCTGCATATTTCCCGCAGAAATAATGTCGTAACCATTTGTCTGAAAATACTTTCCTACAATATTGCGGATAAAATCAAAATCTTCCACGATCATAAGGACATTTTTCAATGTAGATCCTATATCTTTTTTCTTCATAAACCTGAATTCCTTTTTAAAATGGATTTATACTCCTTCTCTTGTGAATGAAAGAATTATGCCAAAACAAAAAGTGGCTTTCTAAGCGGATTTTGGAAATAATCGCGAGAGTATCAGGTTTTAGACCCTTCGAGAAGATTAAGAAATTTAACTCTTTGGAAGGTTTTTGTCCCCCTCTTCTTTTAATGGTACAGGCAGGCGCGAGTAGAGTGTCGGTTTTGAGATGCCTAGGACCTTTGCCGCCTCAGTGCGATTGCCGCCAACGGCTTTGAGCACATGCTCGATATGGGTTTGCTCAACTTCGGCAATTGTTCTCCTCCAATCATAG
>JANYLL010000133.1 GCA_025357895.1 Ignavibacteriota bacterium | reverse complement strand
AAAGAACTTTTCGAACATATACAAACGCTTTCACTTCGTTTTTTTGATACAAATCCTGTCGGAAGACTTGTTACACGCCTGACAAGTGACATCGAAGTATTGAACGAGCTTTTCAGCTCCGGTATCATCATGGTCTTTGCTGATATTTTCGTGATAATCTGGATCTTTGTTTTCATGTTTGCCATCAGCTGGAAGCTCACACTTATCGTGATATGTGTATTTCCATTCCTCCTGATTGCAACGGCGATATTCAGAAAAAAAGCCCGTGAATCATATCGCGAGATACGTCTTCTTGTAGCAAGAATGAATGCCTTCTTGAATGAACGAGTTTCGGGAATAATTACCGTACAATTATTCGGACAGGAAAAACGGACGTATAATGAATTTGATAAGATCAATAAAGATCACACAGTTGCAAATATCAGGTCTATTTTTTATTATGCGGTTTTCTATCCCGCAGTAGAATTTCTTTCAGCCGTAACGTTTGGATTGATCGTCTGGTATGGCGGGTCGCTAATTATCGGATCAAAACCTACATTTTCAGGTGCCGTCACAATCGGTACGCTCATTTCTTTTATCCAATATACGGAGATGTTCTTCCGCCCTCTCCGCGATCTTGCAGAAAAATATAATATTTTGCAAAGCTCAATGGCATCGAGCGAACGTCTATTTAAATTATTAGATGATGATACAATCGTACCAGCTCCGAAAGATGTAACGCCGCTTGGTCATGTTCGCGGAGAGATCGAATTCCGAAATGTCTGGTTCGCCTATAACGACGAAGATTATGTTTTGAAAGATGTTTCCTTCAAAGTTAAACCGGGTGAAACCGTTGCATTCGTTGGTGCAACAGGTGCAGGAAAGACTTCGATCACCAGTCTTGTTACTCGTTTTTATGAATTCCAAAAAGGTCAGATACTTATTGACGGAATAGATATTCGCAACATCAATGAACATGAACTTCGTAAGAACATAGCGATTGTTCTGCAAGATGTTTTTCTTTTCAGCGCTGATGTCGAAAATAATATCACGCTCGGCGATCCTCAAATATCATCTGATCGGGCACGGACTGCTGCTATTACTGTCGGAGCAGATCCTTTTATCCGTCGTCTTCCAAAAGGTTATCAGACTCATGTAAAAGAGCGCGGCGCAATTCTTTCTGTCGGGGAAAAGCAATTGCTTTCATTTGCCAGAGCATTAGCTTATGATCCACGCATTCTTATTTTGGACGAAGCAACTTCAAGTATTGATACGGAATCGGAAATACTTATTCAAAAAGCAATTGATAAATTGTTAAAGGGGAGAACATCAATTGTTATTGCTCATCGCCTCTCTACCATTCAGAAAGCAAATAAAATCATCGTCATGCATAAAGGTGAGATTCGTGAAATGGGTACGCACGAAGAACTCGTTGCATTGGATGGGATTTATCGTACCCTTTACGAATTACAATATAAGGAACAAGAGACCGTGGTTTCATAAATTATTTTCATACACCAATACTATGACTGAAGCACTCCCCGATTTTATCAAACTCTGGAATTTTGGTAATCCTTCCGAAACTGAACAAAAATTTTGCGCTTTACTACCTCACGCTGAAGTTGCAAATGATCCGTCCTATCTTGCGCAGCTTTTAACGCAGATCGCTAGAACGCAAGGGCTTCAGGGAAAATTCGATGAAGCACATTCCACACTTGACCAAGCAGAGAAGATGCTTACTCCCGATCTGAAATTAGCACGTGTTCGTTATTTTTTAGAACGAGGTCGAGTTTTTAATTCATCTGATCATCAACAAGAGGCAATCCTACTTTTCATACAGGCAAGTACTCTTGCTCTTTCCACAAAAGAAATTAAACTTGCTGTCGATGCAATTCACATGATTGCTATTGCCAAAAGAGATCCACAGGAACAAATCGAATGGAATCTTAAAGGAATAGAAATGGCGAAAAGTGATCCGAATTCCGTAGGCTGGCTTCATGCCCTTTATAATAATATCGGAGAAAGTCATTTAGTATTGAAAGACTATGAGAATGCAAAACTTTATTTCCATAAACTTGCCGGACTCCAAAATGAAAGAAATGGAGAAGCGGATATGTATACGCTTAAAGATGAAGCCCGGGCAACCCGACTTTCAGGACAGCCGAACGAAGCTCTTGTCATCATTGAACCGATATTAAAAAAACTTATCGAGGCAAAACAAGACGATGGATGGATCAGGGAAGAAATGGCAGAGAGTCTTTTTGCTCTTGGACAAAAGGATAGAGCGAAACAGCACTTTATGAAAGCCTATGAATTACTATCTAAGGAAGATTTCTGTATTAAGAGCGAGCAGGACAAGTTAAAACATCTTAAGGAAATGACTAAATAGTCAATTCATTATCATTTAGGGTTATTTGTTTTTTCATGAGCCTCGGCATTTTTGCGAGCCTTATCACGCCCATGTTCTTCTTCACGTAGTTCGTTTTTACGCTTCAATAATCTTTTTGAAAGTTCTTCTTTCTTCTCCTCGGTTTGTATTTCCCGCGGATGCTGAACCTCAGTTTGATTTACAGTTGGTATAGGTTTTTGCTTTTGTGCAAAAGTTGAACTTGAGCCAAATACTGCACAAAAGACGGTTAATATAATTATTCTGATCATCATCATTTTCTATTCTTGTATATCTCAACATCTCGCGCTTGGCTTTTAGTCCCAAGATAGTCGTTAAAAATAATTCATCTATGCTACGGGCAATTCCACGATAAATTTCGAACCCATGCCAATTTCGCTTTCAACCCTAATACTGCCACCATGTGCTTCCACGATCGATTTAGTAATTGCAAGCCCTAAGCCCAAGGAACGGGCAGTTTGCTCTGTTCCAAGATGGGCGCGGGCTTGTTCCGTGCGGTAAAATCGGCGAAAGATCTTTTTAAGATCGTTGGAAGCAATACCTGAACCTGTATCTTCTACACCGAATAATACTGAATCTTCTGCTTTATTCAAAAACAAAGTCACCGTGCCTCCTTGCGGTGTATATTTAAAAGCATTATCCAGTAAATTCATCAATACCTGATAGAGAAATGTAGGATCAGCATTGATATGAACTTCATTTGCATTTTTATCTAACTTTCGCACGAATTGCAATCCCCTATCAATGGCAAGAATTTCCGCATCTTCAGCAATGGAATCCAAGAAGTTATAAAGAGAAATATTTGCTTTCGTAAGCGGCAGCCGATGGTCATCTGCTTTTGCGAGGAGCAGCAAACCATCTACTATCCTCTGCATCCGTTCAACCTCTTCCATCAAGCTGGAAAGTATTTGTTGGGCTTCAAGAGTTTCCAATTGATGAACCAGACTCACCCTGCGCTGCGCTTGCTCAATTTCACCTTTTAGAATTGCCAGAGGAGTCTTCAGTTCGTGGGATGCGTCGGAAGAAAATTGTGCGATCTGATTGAATGATCCTTCAATACGCGAGATCATCGAGTTAAGAGTGTTGATCAGGCTTGTCAATTCCCTATCGCCGCGTGCAGGCATCTCGATTCTGCGTGATAGATTTTTTGCTCCGATATCCTGAGCGGTATTTGCGATATCCTCGATAGGTTTTAAAGCTTTACGTGCTAAAACAATTCCACCTAACGTTGCTATAAGTAAGGCTATCGGGAGAATATAAAGATAGGTTCTTTCAGAACGTGAGATCGCATCCCATATATCGGATTCGGTATAAGCAGCGAAAACTGCAAAGCGATTATTCGATGCAACTGCTGCACGAAGAGATTCTCCCCCTATTTCAATTTCTCCTAAACTCACGGCAGAATCTTTTGTTGTTAACTCTTTGATCGAATACAGATCTCTAATCGTATCCCCGCCGAGGTTCTGTGTACGAAAAACAGGATGCAGGACTTGCGATCCAATACTATCTTTCTCAATTGCATAAACTTCTAAAAGATCGTTGCGGCGGCTTGTTAATGTTCGTTCGACAAGTGCATCAAAAGGCTCGGTAGCGGCGCTATCTTTACCGGAAAGTTCTCCGAGCATCTCATCCATCAAGGAGCTCAATACCCGATCGGTCAGATCCTGGCCCGAGATGCTATCGGGTGCATCTTTAATAGCATCATCAACAAGTTGCTTTAAAGTCTTACTGGAATAATTCGTATGAATATGTGACGGGCTTTCAGAAAAATGTTTGGATGGACGATTGCTGACAAGTTTTAGCGCCGTCTTTGCATCGGCAAGTAGAGCGGAATCAAGTTCGTTGTTAAGAGATCGGTACAGCAAGAAATATTGCACTGCGCCGACAGAAGCAACGGTCAGCACGACAAGAAAGGAATACCATAATACTAATCTGATGCGAAGCATTATTCCGTTGCGATCATAAAATAAATGTAATTCCTATCCATGGCAGAATACTTTCGATCTTAAAAGTATGCTGCGATGTAATAATAACGGTGCCTAACTCTCCGGCGAGATCCCTTCCAAAAATACGAAGTCCTAAGGAGAATGCCGCTGAACCTGTTTCAGAGACGATCCAATTCTCAGAGATCAGTTTAGTTGTTCGTGCGAATTTCCATTCTCCGCCTAGCATAAACACTGCTGAGCTCGATTCTCGCTTCCCGGAATATCCGCCGCCAAAGCCTCCATGGATAGCAGCAACATCGTTGCCATAACTAATGATGCCATATCCATAAAGCGCATTTTCCCAATTTCGATTGCTGCCCGTCAGATCGGTAAGAAGAATACCACCTGCAATAGTCATGGCGCCGTAATCTGCAACTTGAAGTTGTGCCAAACCAAAATATAAAATATGACCTGAGACCGTAAACGGAGTAAACCCACCGCGCATCATAAATTCGTCAGTAAATCCATATCCAAAATTTGGAAAGACCATCTCCGCTAAGTTAATATATCCTTTATCTTCCGGAAGAGACCGCGCAGTTGGGGCTATGAAAATTTTGGAGAGATTTCCATCAGGAATAACTCCATGCAAGGAATCCGTTTGTCCAAGGGCAGTCGTAAAACAAGCGGTAAGCAGGATTCCGGTGAAAAAAAAATATTTAAGGAGCAATTGTAGCCGGTTCAATTCGATAAGCGGCGCATTAATCTTTGATACCATAACCGATGCCGCGTTCAGAGATCATCAGCTTATCTTTCTCTTCGTAACCGTTATCAAGCTTTTCACGAAGTCTTTTTATATAAACATCGATTACATTCGAACCCATTGTAAACGTGTAGCCCCAAACATGCTCAGTAATAACGGAGCGAGACATCACTCGCCCTTTATTCTTAAGCATATATTCAAGCAATTCATATTCTTTTACGGTAAGCGGGATATTGCGGTCTTCCGTTGTTCCCGCTTTATGCCGTTTGGCAGTATGAGTAACGGTATCTAAGACAAGATAAGCTGATGATCTCTGAACGCGGCATCGGT
>JANYLL010000128.1 GCA_025357895.1 Ignavibacteriota bacterium | reverse complement strand
GGCGGCGGCGGCGGACGTTGGTAAATTATTCAAATTTTTTGGATAAACAAAATGCGGTTCGCTTCAAGCGAACCGCATTTTTCTTTTAGATCATTTATTTGATGATCTGTATACGCTTGGTAATAATTCCGTCCGAAGTTTCAAGTTTCAAAATGTATGTACCTTCCGCCAAGTCAGTTGTTTTAAAACTCATTTCATAAGTACCGGATCCTCTATATTCCGATAGGACTGATTTTATTTCTCTGCCAAGTATATCGAATAAGCGAAGCGTTACGATTCCTGAATGAGGAATTGTAAAATCGATCGTCGTTTCTGAGCGGGATGGATTAGGATGATTTGTTAACGAAAGGTCAAATGACTTACTTTTTGCTATTCCAAAAGATGGTGAAGTTTTATATTTTTTTGTTACCGACCAGGGAGTATTTCCCGTTGGAGAGGAAGATGCCTTTACATGCCAAAAATATTGCCGTCCCGGAGACATGAGAGAAACTATATAGGAAGAATTTGTCAAGTTCGTAACATCCACAAAATTATTCGAGAATTGAGCGTTTGTAGAAACCTGCAGGTCAAAGCCTTGATCCCATGCAGAGGTCGTCCATGTAAGTATTGTAGTATCGCTATAAATTGTTGTTGAATCAAGCGGCGATAACGGAGTTGGTATCGGTGGAACGCAGAGTATGGAAAATTTCCATACTCCTGACCATGCACCGGCTCCGACATCGCTTATAGCTTGCACCCGCCAATAATAAGGCATTTTATTTGCCGGAAAATCCATAGGCAATACAGTTGTTGTTGAAATTGAATCAACAATCACTGAGGAAAAATTCTGAAATAAAGAAACTTGTATGCGATACTTATTTGCAGAAGCAACAGAATTCCATTTCAAGATCTGCATCATCAATGTATCCTGGGAATTGTTTACTGGCGAAATAAGAGTTGGTGCTTCCGGCAAACTACCTCCTGCACCAATAATATATGTTGGTAAATTCCGTGTTATCCCCTGTTTATTCGTCGCCGAAATAAAATAACGAAAGCCGTTCTGATATGTATTTGGAACGGTTGCCACATAGGTATTTCCGCCGCTATTAGTAAGCGTCAAAGTATTCAGCGTGGTGCCGATGCTATCGGAAATTGTCATCTTTGCCGAAGCGATCGCATCGGTATTATCGAACGGGTCTCTAATAATTTGCGCTGTAACCGGAAAGCTACTCATTCCGAGAACACTTGTATCGAGCGGAGTATGAATAATATTCGGTCCGGCTCCCCAGGCATAATATGCGAAGGGTCGGAGGAAATTATAATCACCTTGCCACGTCGTGTACATCATGCCTCGGACGTTACTCACTCCTTCCTGAGCGATTCGCCATGCGCGAATCGTTGAGGTATTGCCGACATCATAATATGGAGAAGAGATCTGTTTGAATCCGTAATGTTCGAAGAATTGAAGCGATGCTTTAGAATTTCCGCCGTTCCAATTGACAATTGTAATATCTTTTGGAATGGTATTCCAATCGCCGGTCAGATCGCCATTTATTAAATAATAATTTTTATATGCATTATGCAGCGAATCAACCATATCGCTCCACATCAAAATATCTGAAGCAAGACTTGTGGCGCGAATTATATCATGGCATCGCGTCATATTATCAGAAAGAAGATCAGTCGGAGATTTATGACGGCCAAGACAGATCTTATCATGATTCATATTTCTGATCTCATCATGTCCCATAAAAAAACTCGAAGGGTGATAAAGATTATTGACTCTTGTAATTTGATCACCCAATATTTTATAGAGCGTATCTTCCGAGACACATGCCATTACACTACCATTACCGCTGTTATCGCTAATAGCAGCGAAAGGATGGTAGTAATTGATCATGACGCTGTCGCCATTTTTAATAGCGCCACCTGCGATCCGTTTAAATATCGGCGGAGTATGATACGGGAAATAATTATCTTTATTGGATTCAACTTTCGGATCAACGATCTTAATATAATCTATTCCCTCTGTGTAGATATTCCCTGTATTTTTATTTTGCACTGTTACCGGAGTTCCGGTACGCCGAAGCACATTACATAAACCGGATTCATGCACAGCAAAATCATCGATCCACATTGTACCTGATATGCCGCCCCAGATTCCGACATACAGCCTGATCGAAGTATTACCGAGTGAATTAAAATTGACTTCGACCCTTGTCCATTCTGCTGTTGAAGGTATTGAAAGCTGGGTAAATGTAAGGCTCTGCCCGCTGACTCCGCCCAATGCAAGCATTTGAATATTGCCGCCCTGCAAATTTTGTGTCTTGATCCATGCCGACATCGAATAAGATTTATTTGAATCACAATTCACAAGTTTTGCAAACCTGCAATTCCCTCCGGCATTTCCGGCAGCAAAATTAGTGCATCTTGCACTTGTTGTGCCGCTATGGAAAACAGAATTATCGACGAATGCACTGATATTCGGTCCGTCATAAAAACTTCCGCCGCCATTCCATCCGGTGAATTGATTATTGGTAATATTTTCAAAATCACCATTTGCAATAACGGTTTGTGGATTCGGAACAAGTCTTCCTGTATCCGATTCCATCACAAATGTTGCCGACGCAGGCAGACCCTCTGCAAGGTTGGGATCATTATACAAAATACCGCTTGACCATCCAAGTCCGATCACTCCGGGAATAATCTCGATATTCTCTCTTGCAACATGTGCTTTTAGCGAATCTGCATTATGAAAATAATTCGGACCCATGATCTGCAAAATAGAATACTTAAAATCGTTTTGCTGAAGACCATTAAGTTTATAAAGTGACATTGTATCGGCAATGTTTTCTACTAACGAAACTTGCGCAGGAACAAGAAGATTATGCGTCGAGAAAACCCACCTTGCAGGATAATCAGGATAATCCCAAACATGAGCAGAGTTTATTGTGATCGTCTGTCCCGAAGTAGTAAATAGTTGAGTAAGTGTAGCAATAGCATTGAATGTACCATCGGTGTCGCTTCCTGAGATGAGAATTTCACTCGAAGAAATATCAAGAACATATCCTTGTGCAAAAGGCATTGATTCGCCGGAAGGCATTACCGGTTTCAAATGATTTTGTAGAAAAGTATTCGTATTTGCTTCACCGATAATAATGCCGGAAGTACCGGAATAACTTCCTATCGAAGTTACCGACAACCTATACCCAACTTGTTTTTCTATAGCGGTTTGTAAAGAAGCAATAGCGGCTAACTGTGCCTGAGTCGGAGAATCGGGAATGACAAGTTTCGTTACATTTGTAATTGTAAATTGTCCGGATTTATTCCAAGCAGCTTTCGGATAGGGATAAATAGAGTTTATGTCTTTAGCAAAAGAGTGAGCAGGAAAAAGGATAATTAGAAGGAACAGAGAAGTTTTTTTCATAGCAGGCAGTAAGAATATGCAAAGTAAACACTGTTGCGGCAATCGATAGTTACATAATAAATGCAACTGAAGATACGCGAAGACCGCGTCTCTTCAGGACAACAATCTATTTTACGACCTGAATAATTTGTGAAGCCGTCTTTCCGTTTACTTCAAGTCTGATAACGTAGCTTCCGGCTGCCATCGAATTTCCTTCAAGATGCAGTGAATGAATTCCTGCTTCAGTAAGTCCGGATGCAATTGTTTGCATCTCTTTTCCTAAGATGTCATATAATTTAAGCGATACCATTCCGGCATCTGCTAAAGAATAGAGAATCGTCGATTGAGAAGAAAAAGGATTGGGATAATTTGAAAGGAAATAAGAATTTCTATTAAGATCAGCAACTCCATCTGAAGGAATATTGATAATGAAATACCTAACCTCAGAATTGGGACTATTTCCTCCATCACCGAATGCCTGCACTCTCCAGTAATATTTACTGTTTGGAGGCAAAACACTTAAAGTAAATGTTGTGTCCATAATTTTTGAAGATGAAAGAACAATGTGTTGAAATTCCGTATCCTTGGCAATAGTAATTTGATATGTTTTTGCATTAACAGTCCTATGCCATAAGAAATGAGTGAGCGCATCAGTAAAGCTGAATCCATTTTCAGGGGAGATAAGGACCGGTCCCTCTGGCGCCGGGATCTGAATATCCGTTGTCGTGAATTGCCATGTTTCTGACCATAAGCCATTTCCTGAAATATTACTTGCCGATACTTTCCAATAATATATCGTAGAGTTTTTTAGTCCGTTAATAGAAAGCGAAGTTGATTTCACTCCTACAGAATCTATGAGCATCGTTGCAAAAGTTTGCGATGTGGATAGCTGCACATAATACGAAGCGGCATCGGCGGTTTGCTGCCATGTCAATATCTGGTTTACCGATTGTTTTATTGAGTTATTCGGTGGCGATAAAAGGATCGTTATTGCCGGAGCTTTCGGCATTGTTGTGAAATGCCATACTTCCGACCACGGACCTGCACCCGAAGCGTTTGATGCCCGCGCTCTCCAATAATATGTTGTACGTGGCTGAAGCGCTGCAGATTGTAGCGTTGTCATTTTAACTCCGCTCGAATCCATCAGCTTCATTGAGAAATCCTGAGCAGAAGAAACTTGAATTTCATAAGACGCAGCCTCTGCTAATGACTTCCAGGTTAACGTTGGAGTCAGTGTTTGATTGGTATCTGCATTCGCAGGAGAAATAAGTGTTACTGCTCCCGGTTTTGCAATTACTGCACCGGTCTTCCCTACTCGCATTCCATTTCCAAAACTCGATACCCACACTTCTGACGTATCGTTTGGATTAAAAAATACCCGCATCGGTTGGCGGAAGGGGTACGAAGCAACTTGCGAGAAAGTCGGATTTGCACTATTGCGATTATTGGAATACCAAAGACCTGTTGTTTCTCCGGTAAAATATATGACGTTCGGATCGCTTGGGGAAAAAGTTACGGATGTAATTCCGTCAGAAGATTTTATTTTTGTCCAGGAAACACCTGCATTCGTTGTTTTATAAAGGCCGCCGAGATTATTTGCAGCGCCGCCCCAGCCGCTGAATACTCCTGCATACCAGGTATTTTCTGTGGCATCATACGGATCGACCACGACATCCCATGTCCAATATTTCATTCCGGCATCAGAACGATCCTGCCATGAAGTGCCGCCATCAGTGCTTAAAAATACTCCTGAGCTTACAGTAAATACTGTTGTCCGCCGCCCAGAGAATGACGCAAGAAGATTTCCGTTTTTTAGAACTCTGATACAGAGCGGGTGGCCCTCAGTTCGCGGCGGATTTGTAAGCTGCGACCAAATTGAACTTGCTCCGGCATCAGCATTATGTGTGACAAAGATTCCCCCCGATGAGCTATTGATCACGCTTGCATACAGCGTCTTTGCATCTTTCGGATCGGAAGCAAGCCAGATCACCGGATGGCTGAAGTTATGTTCCAGTTGCCATGAGGCACCGTTATCGGTTGAGAAAAGTACTTTTCCCGTTCCACCGTTAATTCGTGAATCAGTTAATGTCGTGCTCTGATACATATCATGCACACTTGATGTCGCGCCATAAACTCTTGCACCTGCTTTTGCAACATAATACATCGTGTTATCATTATGTCCGGTATAATTAAATCCCCAAGTCACTCCGGCATCGGTAGATCGCGTGCCTTTCATATCGGAATAGCAGCCGAACATATTGGCTCCGTCAAGCCAAGTGATCTGCCAGCATGTCGTATTTTCAATTCCTACACTATGGTAGGTTTTACCGGTCGGAGTATTTAAACCTTTCGGATTTTGATCGGCAATAGGCACATACGCTGCATGCCAATCTGTACCGCCGCTGGATGTTACATGGGGGAATCCAAGATCGGTTATCACGGCATAATTCGGATCGCCGGGCGCAACGGAAAAGCCGAGTGCATATTCTCCGTAACTCCAGGCACGATCTCCGTTGGTGCCGCTCCATCCTGTATAAATATTTTGATTATTGGAAGTATTGAAAACACTTACCCAACTTGCACCGCCATCGGTTGTTTTATATACGGTCGGACTTGCATTGTTACTGCCTCCGGCAATATAGGCAATATTAATATTCGCAAGTGACATCGCAGTAAAAAAAGGCAGAGCCGATGCATCTATTCCTGTTCTTGCAACTTGCCAATTTCCGCCCCAATCCATTCTATATACATTTTTATATGCATTCTTATCTGCTCCGGTAATTCCGGCATATACTTGCGAAAGCGTTACGCAGAAAAATCTTGTCGTATTACCTTGTTTAGCTCCGGTGA